>CAMAGA010000055.1 GCA_945833955.1 uncultured Clostridia bacterium | reverse complement strand
TTATAATAATAAAAGAACAGAACGACCCCTTTACAGGGTACGGGAAAAACGGTTTTGGAGATAAGATTATGTTGAAAGAATGGATAGACGCTGCGGCAAAACGCAAAAAGGCAAGTCTCGTTTTAAAGAACGGAAGTTATGCGGACGTATTCTGCGGAGTGGTTCGCAAGGGCGACATCGCCATAGAAAACGGCCGCATCGTCGGCATCGGCAATTATGACGGGGAGGAGGAAATAGACGTCAGCGGCAAAGTGGTTCTGCCTTCTTTCATCGACGGGCATATCCACATCGAAAGCACGCAGCTTTCCCCCGAAGAGTTTGCGCATCTGACCGTTCCGCACGGCACGGGCACCATCATTGCCGACCCGCATGAAATTACCAACGTATGCGGCATTCAAGGTACGGAATATATAGCCGAAGCCAGCCGCAATCTGCCTTTGGACGTGGTGATTCAGCTTCCGTCCTGCGTGCCTTCCACGGCGTTTGAAACGAGCGGTTGCGTCATCGACGGTGCGGAAACGGCGGAATACCTGCAAAGAGAGTATATTCACGGACTGGCGGAAATGATGAATTACCCCGGCGTCATCTACGCCGATCCCGATACGCTGCAAAAGCTGGAAGCGGCGATAGAAAAGGGAGAACGCATCGACGGGCACGCACCCGGGCTGCAGGGCGATCTTTTAAACGCATACCTTTGCTCCGGCGTGGCAACCGATCACGAATGCGTTACGCCCGAAGAATGCCTGGAAAAGATTTCCAAGGGTATGTACGTGCATCTGCGCCTCGGTTCCAGCACGAATAATATCGTAAATAAATTTCCTGCGGTCAACGCCGCAACCATGCGCCGCTTTTTGCTCTGCACGGACGATAAGCACGCCGTAGACCTCATGGAAAGGGGGCACGTGGACGATATTTTGCGCCTCTGCGTGGCAAACGGCATGGATCCGATGTGGGCGGTTACCATGTGTACGCTCAACCCTGCGGAATGCTATAATTTAAAATACAAGGGCGCAATCGCTCCCTTCTATCATGCGGACATCGCCGTGGTGGACGACTTGCGGAATTTTACCGTCCGCTACGTATTCAAGGGCGGCAAGCTGGTCGCAAAGGACGGCGAAGCGCTGTTTGATACGAAGCGCCGCTACCTGCCGGAAACAGTGTTGCACACCGTGCGTTTAAAGAGACCGCTCGAGCCTTCCGATTTTGTGTTGCGGTTAAAGGGCGATAAAGCGCATACCATCGGCGTCATGGAAGGGGAAGTCCTCACGAAAGACGAAGTCGTTTCCGTTCGTTCGGAAAACGGAGACGTGGTTTGCGAAAACGACGTTTTAAAGCTTGCCGTAGTGGAGCGGCACCATGGTACGGGCAATATCGGGCTCGGACTGTTAAAGGGCATCGGGCTGAAAGGCGGCGCGGTGGGAATCACCGTTGCGCACGACAGCCACAACATCATTCTGCTCGGCGATAACAATGCGGATATGGCTGCCGCCGGAAATCGGCTGGCGGAAATCGGCGGCGGCATGGCGGTATGTTCGCACGGGCATTGCGACTCCGTCCGACTGGATATCGCCGGACTGATGAGCTCGGAAGACGCCCCCGTCCATGCGGCAAATTCCGCCAAACTCATGGAAAAGGTGTACGCTTTGGGCGTGGATCGCAAGTACGACGCATTTTTAACGCTCGCCTTTATGTCGCTTGCCGTAATACCCGAAATCAAACTGACGGATATGGGGCTGTTTGACGTGCGCACCTTCTCTTTTATGGATATCAACGCATAAAATACGGAAAAATACGCATAATAGTCGGTATGATTAAACCGACGCAAAGCTTGGAAGCAGTCAGACGCAAGATAAAAGATTTATACGGTCAGACCGTGGAAGTCAGCGAAAATTTAGGCAGGAACAAATACGTTACCTTTACGGGCGTATTGAGCGGACTGTACCCGTCGCTCTTTTCCGTTGCGCCGTCCGACCCCGCTTATCGGGGCAGAACGGCATATTCCTATGCGGATGCGGTGTGCGGAAAAGTGCGCCTGTCCCGTTTGCATACCGAAGCGGAAAACCCGACCAAAAAAGAGGGGATTTTCTGACGGAAAGCGATGAAAAAGAGTTGCTTTCCGCAGGGAATGGGCGTATAATAGCGCATAGAAAAAATACAGATTATTACGGGCACGGTAATAAAATGTGATTCAAATTCAGACAAAACGACAAGGAGAACAGACGCATGGAAGAAATTACGGGCGAAACGCTCATTGCGGATATCATCGCAATCAATCCCGACGCACAGAGAATTCTGCTGGGCGCAGGTATGCACTGCATCGGTTGCATGATGGCGCACGGTGAAACTTTGGAAGAAGCTTGCGCCGTACACGGCATCGAAGATATGGACGCATTGCTCAGCGAACTCAACGATCACGAATAAGAAATGCAAAAACAAATTTCCCCGAAGGCAAAAGCGTTCGGGGAAATTTTCGTTGTCGTCTGGTTGTCTGTGTTTTTTATTCTTCGTCTTCGTAATAGGTAACGTTCTGCCCGTCTGCCCAAAGGCGTTCTAAGTTATAGAACAGTCGGCTTTCGTCGTTGAAGATATGCACGATGACGTCTCCGTAGTCGAGCGCCGCCCATTTGCCTTCCGTCGTGCCTTCCTTGCGGAGCGGTTCTCTGCCGAGTTTGCCGAGTGCATAGTCCACGTTGTCCGTCAGGGCTTTGACCTGCGTGGAAGAATGCCCGTTGGCAATGACGAAATAATCGCAGAGAATGGTCTTGCCCTGCACGTCGATGATGGTGATTTGCGAGCCTTTTCTTTCCGAGAGTGCTTTACAGATTGCTTGTACTAATTCCTTGGTTTCCATAATTTTATCCTCTAATCATTTTTATAGTATTCATATGCTTGCAGGGAAAGCGGATAAATGCTCGATCCCGTTTCCCGCAAAAAAGCAAGGGTGCGTTGCAATGCAATGCGCATTGCTTCGTTCAGATCCCGATCGAAAGCCGCGCGGATTTCGTCTACGCCGGGGTAATGCCTGCCTGCTTCCGTCATATCCGCCAAATAGATCAGCTTTTCCAGATCGCTCATGTCCGGTCTGCCGCTCGTGTGGTAGCGCACGGCGTTCAGAATGTCCGTATCCCGTATGCCGAATTTTTCCGCAAGGTATGCGCCGCTGTACTGATGCATTACGCTTTCGGGTACGCCTTCGGGCGGGATAAAGCCGAAAAGTTTCTTATCGTCCAAGGCTAAATTTTTGGCGCAGTCGTGCAGTCCTGCCGCAACCAACGCCTTTTGCGGCGAAATGCGGAACCTTTTGGCGTGTTCCGTTGCGGTAACGGCAACCCGAACGGAATGCGCCCGTCGGTTTTCTTTTTCCAAAGCCAACGCCTGCACGAGCAGGTCGATGCGGTACAATCCCCTTTGCAAAATATAGTCTTGAACCGCTTTCGGTAAAAGTCCGCTTGCGTCTGCGCCCAAAGAGAGCAGGGTACGCACTTGGGTGGAGGAAATGCCCGTGGTTGAAAAGTCGATGCAGGTCGGCAGGGTATGAAAGCGCTCGGCAAAGGCTTGCAGGCTACGCTCGTCCAGGTTCTCTTCCGAGCGGCGAATGACGGCAAGACGCACGTCGTTTACGATGCGTTCGGGGTATTTCCATTGCGGAAAGGAGTAAAACGAATCGCTGCCGATGAGGAAGTACAGCTCGTCTTTTGGGTAAAGCGAGCGGAAGTGCGCGCAGGTGGTATAAGAATAGCTTGTTCCGCCGCAGCATATTTCATAATCGCTGATTTCCGTATGGGAAAAATCGGCAAAGGCGAGGCGCAGCATGGCAAGGCGGTCTGCATCGCTCGGTAAAACCTGACTGCAATTTTCCACGGGCAGATCGGCTTTGGTTTTAAACGGGGATACCGCCGCGGGAATGACGATGAGTTTTTCCGCCTGCAGGGCTTTTTGCGCTTCTTTTGCGATGCGGACGTGTTCGGAATGGACGGGGCTAAAGCTTCCGCCGAATAATAGGATCTTCATAATCCGATTATACAATAAAATGCTTGCAAATGCAATGATTTTTTGCGGTCGCTTTGCCTGTTTTGCGATTTTTCTCTTTTGCTTTGGTATAAACCGCCGTCCTGCGGTCCATATTTAAACGAATGAAACGTTATTCCTTTGCCGTCTGGGCGGACGTGATCTTCGTGTTTGCCGTCAGTTATTTATTCTTTATCGCCTTGTGGCGGTACGTGTTCCGCTCCTTTATCAAGGCGTTGCCGTTGGCTTTGCTTTTTGCAGGCTTGCTTGCCGCGCTCGCTTTCCGGCGGCTAAGCAAAAAATCCCGCACTTCCGCCCTGCGCAAAAAGGAACGGGAGGAGTGCGAATCCCTTGCCTTGCAACTTGCCTTTACCTCGCAGGAAGAAGTTTCCAATCTGATCGCCGCTTTGCTTTCCTGTAAGGGGAAGGAAATATCGGTAACGGAAAACCGAATTTTTTACGAAGACAAAGTCGTTTATCCCGTATTCCGCATGAATCCGCTCGGCGGAGACGATATCGCCTGTATCGTTAAGGAAAATTCTGCGCCCAAAGCGGTCGTATACTGCAATAAACTCTCGGCGGAGGGGGCGTCGCTCGCCGCTTCGTTTCAAATGGAAACGGTAACGATGGAACGGGTATATACGGAATTAAAAGAGGCGGAGCTGATTCCGCCGTTGCAATCGGTTTTTCAAGCGCCGAAAAAGGGATTCCGCCAAAAACTGGAAGCGCGCCTTGCGCGAAAAACGAGCAGAGCCTACGCCTTTTCGGGCGTGAGCCTGCTGCTCGTCGGGTTTATTTCGATTTATCCCGTCTATTATATCGTTTCGGGCGGTATTCTTTTGTGCATTGCCGTGCTGATACGCTTTTTCGGCAAAAAGGAATAAATTATAACCGATAAAAAATGGTACGTCCCCCGTGCGGAGAAGGACCGTTTTTTTATATGCGGCTTGTGTGCGATTTTAAATGACGTCCGTATTGATGAGGGAAATTTCGCTGGAAGGGGCGCAGATGCTTACGATATTGTTGTGAATGGGGAAGGTTGCAAAATGCACGTTTTGTAAAACGCCGTGGAAGTACATTTTGCCGCCTCTGTATTCAAGGTGAGAAAGATCCTTGGCGATGGAAGAACCGCAGTATTTTACGAAGCTCTCCTTCGCCGTCCAGTTGCGGTAAAAGCTTTCCAGGTCGTGGATGCAGCTCTTTTCGCTTTCCGAAAAGCGGCGCATGATTGCGTTTAAGTTACGTTCCTTTAAAAGTTCGCAGTCAATGCCCACTTCTTCGTCGGAAACGGCAAGCACGGTCAGATTTCCGCTGTTGGACAGATTGAACCGAACGTTGCCGTTCTTTAAATAGGGTTTGCCGAATTTAGTGCGTAATATCGTCCGATCGGGAATGGAAAGGCGATCCTTCAGAACGGATTCTATGAAATCGTCCGATCGGGTGGGTTGCAGGGTATAATAAACACGTATCATACCCGTATTATAACACGGGTTCTCTTTCCGTACAAGCGATTCTCTCTGCCTTTTGCCGGATTTTATATAACTTTAATTTTTTTTCATGAATCTATCTTATTGTAAGGATTGTGTGAAAACCGAGACGGAAGAACATAATTGCAGGAGAGTTGGCGGTAATGAATAATGTGATAATATCGTGAATAATTATTCATCTTTTTTTTGCGGATTTGCTATGAAAAAAATTGCTTTTTTGAAAAATATGTACTATAATAGGAAAAAGAAATTTTGAAAGGAGTATGATACTATGTTTTTGAAGAAAAAGAAAACAGCGGTTCTCGTTTTATTATTTTCCGTGATCGCCGTATGTATTCTGAGCGCAGCTTCGTTGTTGGTTCGCGAACATAATTTTGAACTGGCAAAAGAAGCGGCATTGGAAGCATTGGCTGAACTCGACGGAGAATATTACGAAAACACGATCTCCCTGTATAACACGACGCCTGCGCGCGCAAACGAAATCGCCCAAGCGGTAGGTGCGACCGTTCGCCCTTCTGACGACGGTAAGTTTGCCGTTCTTACCTTAAAACACGGTACGATCGAAGACGTATACACGAACAATGAATATCGCAAGTACGTTTCCGAAATGTCCGCCAATTTTAAAGTCTATCTGGACGGATACGACAAGGAAAGCGGTTCCTATATCACGATGGACGGATACATGGAAGGCATCACCGACGGCTATTATACCAACGGTTCCCAAAAGTATCTGCAATACATGAACGTAGGCGATACGTGGGCGGTAACCAAGGGCGCCGGCACGACGCTCGTCATCATCGACTCCGGTATCGATACGGATCACGTGGACTTCATTGCAAGTGCGGACAGAGAGATCAGCTATGACCTCGGCGACGGCAAGGGCACGAAGACGATCATTTCCGATCTTTCCTACAACGCCTCTTTGGAACCGGGTAAGCGCCTCGTAAAGGACAACGGCTATGCCGTCATCGACGATACCGATCAGGTAAATCAGTACATTATCGACGAAAACGGCAACCGTGTGGAAAACCCGATGTATGAAAAGGATCATTACAGCCACGGTACCGGCGTTGCCGGCGTCATGGTTGCGCAGCATAACGGCAAAGGTATCGTCGGTATTGCTCCCGATGCGGATCTGATCTTCGTTCGTTGCATTACGGAAGGCGGCAACTTCCAGTCTGCCGATCTGGAAATCGCTCTGGCTTACATCAATGAGATCTATGCGGAAGAAGAAAACGGTTTTGACGATTTCGTCGTCAATATGTCCTTCGGCGCATCCGGTGCGACCACGGCTTCCTATGCAAGCCAATTCAAGACGGGTACGGAAATGGGCATTACGTTCGTATCCTCTGCCGGAAACGAAAGCGTTATGACCTCCGCTTATCCTTCCTGCGATCCTTACGTTATCGGCGTCGGGTCCATTACCAACGCTTATATGAACAACGGCAGCGCCAAGATGTCCGCTTTCTCCAACTACGGCCCGAATACCTGCGAAGTATTTGCGCCCGGCGAAGTCATGAGCTGTAACATTCACGGCGGTTGGGAAACGACGCAGGGTACTTCCTTCTCCTGTCCCATCATGGTAGGCGCAATCGGTTTGTACCTTTCCATGAACCCCGGCGATAAGCTGGAAGATATCCGCGAAGTACTGCACGCTTCCTGCGACGATATGTATGACGGTAAATCCCCCGACGGATACGACAAGACGTACTGCTACGGTACGCTCAACCTCGAAGCGTTCGTACTCGGCGAGCAGATCGAAATTACATACGAATACAACATGGAAGGCTATGAAAAGACTTCCGAAACCATCATCAAGGGACATACGTTCCAGTGCAACAACCGCCCCTCCACGCAGGAAAGCATCTTCTTCGGCTGGTACTACGATGCAAACTGCGAGAACGAAGTAATCTTTACCGAGGACGTATTCGATAGCGCCCTGACGGTATACGCTAAGTGGGAAAAGCTGGAAAATATCCCCATGGATAAGCTTTATTCCTACAAGGTCAACACGGATAACACCGTACAGATTACGTCCGTACTCTACAACAGCGTATATTGCAACATTCCCGAAACCATCAACGGTATGCCCGTAACCGATATCGGCGGTCAGGCATTCCAAAACAGCGACTTTGCGCATATCACCATTCCCGAAACGGTAACGAGCATCGGCTCCTATGCCTTCTCCACCTGTACCAATCTGGAAGAAATCGTCATTCCCGATTCCGTCGTTACCGTCGGCAACTATGCCTTCAACGGCTGCAGCGCATTGAAGTCCATTACCATCGGTAAGAATGTTACGAGCATCGGTGCCAATGCGTTCAACGAATGTATCTACGTTACGAAGATAGAATATAACGCCGTAGCCATGGATGACTTTGCGGAGGATAACCAGATCTTCTATAAAGTCGGTCAGGGCGACCAGTTTAAGGAAGGGGAAGAGCCTGCCGGCTTTGACAGAAGCCAATTCGGCTTTGACCTTGTCATCGGCAAGGACGTAACCAAGATCCCCGCATACCTCTTCAACCCGTACGGCAACAACCAGAACGTCGTTCCCAGAATCAACAACGTTGTATTTGAAGAAGGTTCCGTATGCAATTCCATCGGCGCGTATGCTTTCTACTACGTTCGTTCCATCAAGAGCGTTACCATCACCTCTCCGGAAGTTGCGATCGGCGCGCACGCATTTGAAACGAACCCCAACGCCAAGTTCGACATTCAGGGCGTAGTTACGTCCCTCGGCGAATGTGCGTTCCAGGGTTGCGATTCCTTGGAAAGCATCCGCCTTGGCGAAAAGATCATCAACATTGCGGCAAACACGTTTGCAAACTGCAAGAGTCTGCGTTCCGTGCTCTTCTCCGCTTCCGTAGTGGAAATCAAGGACTACGCCTTCTCCGGTTGCGAATCTCTGGAAAGCCTCTATCTTCCCTCCACGGTGAAGAAGCTGGGCACGCTTCCTTTCTATAACTGTAAGAATCTGACGATTTATACGGACGTTACCGAAGGCGAATACAAGTGGTGTACGGAAGGCAACACGGCATATACCAAGCTCCTCAGCAATATTAAGGAAATCCGTTTCCATGAAACGTTCAACCGCGTAGAAGTCAAGATGCACCATACGCTGGTTGCAGAGTATCTGTTCGACCTCGGCGCAACGGTCACCGTAAATCCTGCCGATTTCAACCTGCAGAACGTACACGCAATCGATCCGACCGTCGGCATCTTCACCTTTACGGGCGAATGGGACGTAGACGGCGACGGCAAAGCGGATACGCTGCCCATGGAAGCAGACGGCAATCTGACCATTCAGGGTATTTTCACCATCGAAGCGGCAACCTATACGATCACCTTCCTTGACGAAGACGAAAACGTGATCAAGACCTATACGGCTTCCTACGGAGACGTGATCGAATGCCCTGCCGTACCCGAAAAGGAATACCTGGGCACGGGCGATTACTACTATAAGGGAACGTGGGTAGGTTATACCGAAGGCATGACGGTTACGGGCGACGCAACCTTCAAGCCCAAGTACACGAAGACGAAGCTCCCCGACGGGACCTCTTCCGATTCCACGAGTTCCGATAGTTCCACTTCGCAGCCTTCCGCAGGGGAATCCTCCGGAACTTCCGAAGAAAAATCCGGTTGCGGCGTCGTTTCGTTCGGCAACTTCGGCGGAATGATCGGCGGCGGCACGTTGCTTCTTCTGAGCGGTTTCGCCATCATGATGCTTCGTAAAAAGAAGGTAAACTAAAAATCATTGTAATTTCTATAAAATTACGCCAAATCAGAAAGCCGATTCTTGACAAAAGAGTCGGCTTTTCGTTATAATAAAAAGAAAAGGAAGG
>CAMAGA010000054.1 GCA_945833955.1 uncultured Clostridia bacterium | reverse complement strand
CAAATCCGATGTATAATACAGTAGAAAAATCTTTGAAAAGGAGAAAAAAATATGTCGGAAAGAATCGAACTCAACAGAAATTTAGCGCAGATGTTAAAGGGCGGCGTCATTATGGACGTTACCACGCCCGAACAGGCAAAGATTGCGGAGGCGGCAGGCGCTTGCGCAGTCATGGCGCTCGAACGCATTCCTGCGGACATACGCGCGGCAGGCGGCGTTTCCCGTATGAGCGACCCCAAGATGATCAAGGGAATACAGAATGCGGTATCTATCCCCGTCATGGCAAAGTGCAGAATCGGGCACTTTGTCGAGGCGCAGATATTGCAGGCAATCGACATAGACTATATCGACGAAAGCGAAGTCCTTTCCCCTGCGGACGACAAATACCACATCGATAAGACGGCTTTTGCCGTGCCGTTCGTATGCGGCGCAAGGGACTTAGGGGAGGCTTTGCGGCGCATTGCCGAGGGTGCAACCATGATCCGCACGAAGGGCGAACCGGGTACGGGGGACGTAGTGCAGGCAGTACGCCATATGCGCATGATGCAGTCCGAAATCCGCGCCGTACAAGCCATGCGCTCCGACGAGCTGTATGAGGCGGCTAAAAATTTACAAGTGCCCTACGACCTCGTTCGGTACGTGCATGAAAACGGCAAGCTACCCGTCGTGAATTTTGCAGCGGGCGGCGTTGCCACGCCTGCCGACGCGGCTTTGATGATGCAGCTGGGAGCGGAAGGCGTATTCGTCGGCTCCGGCATCTTCAAGAGCGGCAACCCCGAAAAGAGAGCGCAGGCAATCGTGAAAGCAGTTACGAACTATACCGACGCCAAGCTGATAGCCAAGCTTTCCGAAGACTTGGGCGAGGCTATGGTCGGCATCAACGAGCAGGAAATCGCTCTGCTCATGGCGGAAAGGGGCAAGTGATGAAAGTCGGAGTACTTGCCCTGCAGGGCGCGTTTATCGAACATGAAAAGACGCTCTCCCGCATCGGCGTGGAGAGCGTGGAATTGCGGCAGGAGCGGGACTTGCACGCAGGTTACCAGGGAATCATTCTCTGCGGCGGAGAGAGTACCGTACAGGGCAAACTTCTGCGGGAACTGCATATGTACGACGGCTTAAAGGGGCAGATTGCGGAAGGTATGCCCGTATTCGGCACTTGCGCCGGGCTGATTTTGCTTGCCAAGGAACTTTGCGGCGGAGAGAACGCACATCTTTCCCTCATGGACATTGCGGCAAAGCGCAACGCCTACGGGCGGCAACTCGGCAGTTTTGCCTGCGAAGCGGAGTTCTCGGGGCTCGGCAAAATACAGGAAGTTTTCATTCGCGCGCCGTACATCGAAAAATTCGGGGAAGGCGTGGAAATCCTGTCCGTAGTAGACGGCAAAGCCGTTGCCGCACGGCAGAAAAATATGCTTGTTACCGCATTCCACCCCGAACTGACCGAAAGCACCGCTGTGCACGAGTATTTTATCAACGAATTTGTACTGTAATTTTATAGACGAATTTATTCTATAAAAAGAAGCCGTAAATTCCGAAAAGGAATTTACGGCTTCTTGCATCTAATCGTTCTTCTCCCCCTTGCCTTTTTTGAGGCAAAACTAACCGTTCAAATCCCAGTCAATGGGAGCAATCCCGTTTTGCAGGAGGTATTCGTTGGTTTTGGAAAAGTGCTTACAGCCGAAAAATCCGTTATAGGCGGAAAGCGGAGACGGGTGCGCGCACTCCAAAACGAGGTGTTTGCTCGTATCGATCAACGGCTTTTTGGAACGGGCGTTCGCACCCCAGAGAATGAAGACGACGTGCTCCTTTTTTTCGCTGATGAGCTGTATCACGCTGTCGGTAAACCACGTCCAACCGCAGTTTTTATGGGAATTTGCCCGATGCGCGCGCACGGTGAGCGCAGTATTGAGGAGCAGAACGCCCTCGTTTGCCCATTTGGTCAGATTGCCGCTTTGATTCGCAGGTGGGTCGATGCCGAGGTCGCTTTTGAGTTCCTTGAATATATTGACGAGCGACGGCGGTTGCGGTATGCCCTCCGGCACGGAAAAGCACAAGCCGTGCGCCTGTCCTTCCTCATGGTACGGATCCTGCCCCAAAATGACCGCTTTTACTTCGTCAAAGGGCGTAAAACGGAAACAGTTATACAAATCGTACATATCGGGGTACACCGTCTGCGTTTTGTACTCCTCTAAAAGAAAGCGACGTATTGCCTGATATTGCGGGTCTGCAAAGAGCGGCGCCAAAACCGCATCCCAGCCCCCACCGAGCGGCTTCATGCTTCCTCCCGGAACGCCGCAAAAATCGTCGGCAATGAGGCCTGAAAATTTTGGACTGCCCGTGCGGTATTGGCAAGGTACTGCTCGGTAGTGCTTCCGCTGCCGGCTACGTCGGAAATCACTTTATAGGCATAGACGGGCACGTTTGCGTGCTTGCACACCTGTACGATGGCTGCGCCTTCCATGTCCCGCACGTCGGCAAGAAGCGTGTCGTGCAAAAAGCGGAAATCCGCTTCGCTGTCGTTGAACCGATCGCCCGTTCCCAGTTTTACCGCCGGGAATAGGTGGGTGCGGTCGAGCGGCAGGTAAGGTTCTTCGTATTCGTTGAGCGTTCCCACAGGCGTGCCGTTGAGCTGGGCAAGGTCAAAATCGTATTGTACCGCATGGGAAACTTCAAAGACTTCCGCTACGGGAATTTCCGGGCGCAGACTGCCGGAAAGCCCGAAGTTGACGATTTTATCCGCACCGTAAACGGAAACTGCGATCTGCGTTGCGGCGGCAATATTGACCTTGCCCACGCCGCCCACTACGAGCAGGTATTCCGTGCCGCAGTATTCCGCCGTATATACCTTTTTATCGCAGACGACTTTTTCGGAAAGGATACGGCTGAGCGATAAAAGCGCATCTGCTTCGTTTTGCATTGCGATGATGAATGCGAGCATTTTTGATTCTCCTTATGACTGTTTTTCCCTATTATTATAACAAAATGAAACGGAATAGGCAAGGGAATGCATAAAACTTTTATCTATCGGGCAAAACAAATTGCAACGGAGGTAAACTTTTCCATGAATCCTTTTTTAATCCAACCCGACAAAAGCGAAAATGCCAGAAAAGATAACTGGAACAACATTTGCGTGAAGCCCTGCGTAAAGGAGGAAACGGCGCCCTACACCCGGGTGCGCATGATTTTAATGAACGGCACGGAGTTTGAAACCGTACAATTTCTGCACCGCTTTTCCCGTATGTGCACGAACAACGAACTGCGGCGGGAGCTTTCCCTTTTGCGCCGAAATGCGCAGATACGCCAAAAACGCCTTGCCGCTTTAAAACCGGAAAACGAAAATTTACTGGAACATACCATCGGTTACGAACAGCTTGCCGTGGATCTGACTGCCATTTTAGCCAAACGGGAGAAAAATACCTACGTCAAAAAGCAATTCGACTTTGCCCTGTTAGAGGATTTTGACCACCTGTACCGCTATGCCGACCTGATGGAACTGGAAAAGCAGGGGGATCCTGCAAAGCTCGTGGGCGATTACACGGAAATCATGCCCGGCAGACCGACCATTGCGGAACAGCGCCACCCCTACGACGACGTAAAGTTCTATATCAATCACTATCTGAGCGACCTCAATACCCGACTCAACGTAAATATTATCACGGCGGCGGAACAACAGACGATGAACTACTATATGAACGTGGGCAACTTCTACGCCACGCCGCTGGGCAGGAGAATGTTTACGGAAATCGCCATGATAGAGGAACAGCACGTTACGGGCTACGGCGGCCTGAAAGACCCTTCCGCCACGTGGCTGGAAAACTTGGTCATGAACGCGTATACTTCCTGCTTCCTGTACGAATCCTGCCGCAACGACGAAACGGACGAGCGCATTGCGGAAATCTATACCCGCCACCTTTCCGACTGCATTGCCGACCTTGCCAAGTGTGCGTTGCTCCTGGAAAAATACGAGGGCAAGGTATGGCAGCAACTCTTCCCCGAAGGCGGCGACCTGCCGGAACTCATAGCTTTCCGCTCGCAAAAGGACTACGTGCGCAACGTTTTAAAGACCGTCCGACTCACCGCCGTGGAGGAAGGCTTTGAGGAGCTTGCCTTAGTCCCCGACGACTTCCGCTATTTTGCCTATAACAAGCGCATTGCAGGCAATCCCGACAGCGTAGCCACGCATATTGCCGTGCGGGAAACTATCCGCACTTACGGCAAGGACTATCGGCTGGAAGATAAGCCCCACCCCGTAACGGAACTCGCTTCCCGCACGGAAGACAATATTTCCGTCGGCAGGGAAAAGAGCGCTTAACCGTATCCCCGTATTCTCCTATTCTCATCTACGCATATTCTCATATTCCCATATAACCACGTTCTTATATAATTGCATTTCCGGATTCCCTCTCAAAAAAACCACCCGAAGCCAAAAGCTTCGGGTGGTTTTTTACTTTTCTTCGGATTCCTTATGAATGAAGACGGGAGTCTCGTGTATGATTCGCAGATAATCCGACGCAATCTTAGGATCGGAAAGGTTTTCCGTAAGCAGATTCACTTCCATGCCGGTTTCCTGCATACGCATCACCCAACCGTTCGGCGCAAGGAAAGTCGCTTCCCGCAAGGAATTACAAAATGCAAAAGCATCTTCCCCGATATAGCGCATACTTTTGGGAATCACAATCCTTTTTAACGCTTCGCAACCGTCAAAAGCATGATCGCCGATAGTCGTTACGCTGTCCGCAAATTCCACGCTTTGCAACAAGCAGCCGCTGAAAGCCGCCTTGCCGATAGTCGTTACGCCGTTCGGCACGGTATAAGTCTTTCCTTTTTTGCCTTTCGGATAGTCCAGCAAAGTTTTTTTATCCCGATCGAACAGTACGCCGTCCACACTGCAATATTGCGCATTGGAGGAGATCACGTCTATCCCCTGCAAAGAATAGCAATTGAGGAATACGCCTTTCCCGATTTGCGTTACGCTTTCCGGAATGCATACGCTCTTTAAGGACATGCAATCTATAAATGCACTGTCCCCTATACTCCGTACGTTGTTCGGAAGATAGATTTTTTGCAAAGCGCAATCCTGAAAAGCGGATTCCGCAATATGCGTGATACTGTTCGGCAAAACGATGCTTTTGAGCGCATGACAATCGCAGAAGGTATGATCCGCTATTTCGGTTATGCCGTCGGGCAGGGATATCTCCCGCAGTGCGGTACATTCGGCAAAAGCGCACTCACCGATGCTCTGCACGCTCTGCGCAACCGTGACCTTTTGCAAGGAATGGCAATGCTGGAATGCGGAATCGCCTATGCGGACCACGTTTGAAGGGATTTCCATACTTTTCAGCGAGTTGCAACCGTAAAAGGAGCAGTCGCCTATCTCCGTAACGTAGGGCGGAATACTATAGGAACTGCCGCCCTTTCCCTTAGGATACAGCAACAGAACGGTTTTATCCCGATTGAAGAGGATGCCGTCTTCCACCGCAAAATTCGGATTCTGCGCCCCGACTTGCAAGGTACGCAACTCGTCGCAACCGGTAAAGGCTTCCGCACCGATATCCGTTACGCTGTCCGGCAGGCGAATCTTCCGCAGTTTCGTGCAGGCGTGAAAAGCCCTCTTTCCGATGTACTGCACGTTGTTTCCGATCTGCACGTCACTGAGCAACCGACACTGCAGAAAGGCGCTGTCGGAAATCGTTACCACGCTGTCGGGCAGGATTACGCTCTTTAAAAAGCGGTTATATTCCAACGCACCGTTTCCGACCGTTTGCACGGTATCGGGCAAAACGTAAGTATCTCCCTTTTTGGCGGCGGGGTACTTCACAAGCGTTTGCATATCCCGACTGTACAGTACGCCGTCCACGGAGGCAAAGCACCCGTTTTGCGCATCGACCGAAACCTCCGTCAGAGCGTCGCAACCGAAAAATGCCGTCCGATCTATCTTTTCCACGCTCCCGGAAAGAGCGACTTTTTGCAAAGAAACGCACAGACAGAAACTGCGCTTGGGTATACTCGTTACGCCGTCGGGAATGCGGACGCTGCGCAATGCACTGCAAAATTCAAACGCCCGCTCCCCGATTTCCTCCAGAGTTTGCGGCAATTGTACGCTTTGTAAGTGTTTGCAATGGGCAAAGGCGGATTTTCCGATATGCGTTACGCTGCTTGGAATGGTAACGCTCCTTACGTTGCTTGCGAGGAAGGCCCCTTCCCCGATTTCCTTTACGCCCTGCGGAATGTCGACGTTCCTATTCTTGCCTTTGTAACGAATGAGCACGTCGGCCCAGACGGCAAAATCGTTGCTGTTGCTTTGCTTGCTTTTCAAGTTTTTATCCCCCTTGATTTTTATATTTATTTTTTCAGACGGCGGTCCGCCTTTTGGGCAAGCCACCGACCAACCGACTGCACGATTTGTACGAGTATGACTAAAATTGCCGTAGCAAAAATCATCACGAGGTATTTATAGCGATTATATCCGTAATGAATGGCAATTTTACCCAGTCCGCCGCCGCCCAGAACGCCGCTCATGGCGGTAAAGCCGATCACCGTGGTTATGGCAATGGTCAGATTGGATAAGAGCGACGGTACGCTCTCGGGAATGAGCACGCAGGTGATGATGCGCATAGGGGAAGCCCCCATGCTTTGCGCCGCTTCGATCACGTTCCGATCCACTTCCCGCAAACTGGTTTCCACCAACCGTGCGATAAACGGGAAGGAAGCGATTACGAGCGGCACGATGGATGCGACCGTTCCTACGCTCGTCCCCACGATCGCGCGGGTCAGAGGGATAACGATTACGATGAGAATGATAAACGGAATGGAACGCAACAGATTGATGATAAAGCCGAGCGTAGCCATCAGCCATTTGGGCAGGGGCATGATGCCGTCCTTTTCCCCGACGACGAGCAGTACGCCGAGCGGCAAGCCGATGATAATGGCAAACACCATGGAAAGGACGGTAACGTATACCGTTTCCCAAAGCGCAAGGGGTATTTCCGTGCGCGCTATTTCCCATGCCTCTATCCAGGCCTCTTGGGTGAAAATATTTTCAAACATCGCTTATTCTTCCTCTCCTTTCGTACTTTCGGAATCTTCCCGAACGAGTTCGCCTGCGGAAACGCCGTCGCCGTTAAGGTAATCAATCGCACGCTTTACCGCGTCGTCATCACCGGGTAGCCCGACGAGCATTTTGCCGTATACCTTGCCCCCGATATTGCGGGTAGAGGCATAGAGGATATTGGCGGATATCCCTTCATCCACGGCGAGCCCTGCAATGAGCGGTGTTGCCGCCGCTTCCGACCCGTTGAACACAAGGCGCACGATCCTCTCTTCCGCATACGGCAACGCCGCCAGCTCGTCTTCGGGGAATACGATGCGCCGTGCCGCCTCCGACTTCGGGGCAGAAAATACGTCCGCCACGGCTCCTTCTTCCACGATCCTGCCGCCGTCGATTACGGCAACCCGATCGCAAATTTCCTCTATCACGTTCATCTGATGCGTGATCACGATGACCGTGATTCCTAACCTACGGTTGATGTCCCGAATCAGTTCCAGTATGGATTGCGTGGTTTTGGGGTCCAGCGCACTCGTTGCCTCGTCGCAGAGGAGCACCTTCGGATCGGATGCCAGCGCGCGGGCAATGGCTACCCTTTGCTTTTGCCCGCCCGAAAGCTGTGCCGGATAGGCGTATGCCTTATCCGCAAGTCCAACCGTTTCCAAAAGCGCTTGCGCACGGACTTTGGCTTCCTTTTTCTTTACGCCGGCAAGTTTTAAAGGAAAACAGACGTTGTCGAGGCAGTTTCTCTGCATCAGAAGGTTGAAATTCTGAAATATCATCGAAATCTTTCTGCGCTCTGCGCGAAGCTCTTTGCTCTTAAGCTTCCCTAAATCCACGCCGTCTACGCACACCGTACCCGCAGTGGGGCGTTCCAACATATTGATGCACCGCACGAGCGTGCTTTTCCCTGCGCCGCTCATGCCGATGATCCCATAAATCTCCCCGTCCGCAACGGAAATGCTCACGCCGTTGAGTGCGTCAAACTCTCCGTCAGCGGTGCGGAAGGTCTTTTTTAAGTTCTGAATTTCTATCATCTTGCCGTTTCCCCGTTATTTTTGGAATACGTCTAAAGATTTGGATTTACCGCCGTACAGACCCATCGGTTCCACGTGTACGCCGCTTACGGAAACAAGGTGCGTACCGTTTTCTTTATTGAAATCCGTCAGATACGGCATATGCTGGAAGTAGTTTGCATCCACTTCTCCGCTTTCCACAACGTTATTGGGTTGCACGTAGTCGGTGAATTCCCGAATGACCAGCGTTATATTGCGTTCGGCAAGAATGGATTTTGCAATCTTCAAAATTTCGGCATGGGGCGTAGGGGAAGCCGCAACGGATACGGATGCGCCTGCCAAGGCGTCGTAATCAACCGTTGCATCGTAGCCGTCCGTGGGTGCTTCGATTACGCTGACGACAGCACCGCCGTACGTTTGGGAAATGAAATCAGCAACCTGCTTGCTTTCCAGTGCGGCAACGAGCGCCTTGATAACGGGGTCCGCTTCTCTGCCTTCCTTTACGGCAAGAATATTGACGTAAGCGGAAGACGCGCTTTCAGTGAGCAGGGAATCGTGAATGGGATCGAGCCCTGCTTCCAGAGCGTAGTTGGAATTGATGACTGCGAAATCGACGTCCGGCAGAATGTTGGGGATCTGCGCCGCTTCTACTTCCTGAAAGCGAATGTTATACGGGTTTTCCGCAATATCCCGAACGGTCGCCTGAATGCCTGCGCCTTCTTTTAAGGTGATATATCCCTGTTCTTCGAGCAATAGCAACGCTCTCGCTTCGTTCGTAGTATCGTTGGGAAGCGCAATCGTAATGGCGCTATTGGTACCGCAAGCGGTCAAGGGGGTAAAACAGAAGACGAGTGCTAACGTTAAGAATAAAAATAATTTCTTGATTTTCATGATAAACTCCTTTAAAATGTTTACGTTTGTTTTTTGGACTTTGTGTTTTTTACCGTGTATTTTTTTACACGTGTGTTTTTACTTTCGGTTCTGTATATTGCGTCGAAAAAACCGTGCGCACATTCGGTTTCTGCTCAATAGAATGCTGTAACTGATTGCAATAATCGGACTAAACATAAAACTTTGCTCCATATTCTCTTATTTTGCATAAAAAATCCCGAAAACACTCGTGCAAGTGCCTCCGGGATAATTGAAAACCCTATTTATTCTGCCCGAATTTTATCTTTCGGACGTTTCGGAGAACGATGCAACGAGCATGGTAAAAGACATGTGCATTTGCATGCGCATGTACATCGCATTATTCATGATGTCGCCATCCAAATAAATGACCATAGCCCTCTTCTCCTGTGAATGTATTGTGAAGATACCGTGATTATACCATAATCAAAAATATCCG
>CAMAGA010000053.1 GCA_945833955.1 uncultured Clostridia bacterium | reverse complement strand
AGCACGGAAGCTTCAAACGCTATAATCTTTCCGATCGCAGAAAGAGGGAAAAACAGCGGTGGAAGAAAGGCATCCGGATGGCTTAAAAAATTTTCGTATTTACGGAATTTGGATAATATTCACGAACTTTCTGAAAATATTTATCGAATTTGCCGTCGGTAAGTATTGACTTTACACAAGAAAAAAGTTATAATATTTATATAACATAGGTATGCTATGTCCTATCATAGTGCCAAAACAAACAAGAACAAGAAAACGGAGGTTTTTGATTGATGAAAAAATTGACTATCGACGGTAATACCGCCGCCAGCCATGTTGCGTACGCCTTTTCGGAAGTAGCTGCAATCTACCCCATCACGCCTTCTTCCCCTATGGCGGAAGTAGCCGACGTATGGGCAACGCAGGGCAGAACCAACATGTGGGGTCAGCAGGTTCGCATTGCAGAAATGCAGTCCGAAGGCGGTGCTGCAGGTGCAGTACACGGCTCCCTTTGCGCAGGTGCGCTTACTACGACCTACACGGCTTCCCAGGGTCTTCTTCTGATGATCCCGAATATGTACAAGATTTCCGGTGAATTGATGCCCATGGTTATGCACGTTTCCGCACGTGCCTTGGCTGCGCATTCCCTGAACATCTACGGCGATCACGCCGACGTTATGGCTTGCCGCCAGACCGGCTTTGCCATGCTCGCCAGCGCATCCGTACAGGAAGTTATGGACCTTTCCTTGGTTGCACACCTTGCAACTTTAAAGACGAAAGTTCCTTTCATTCACTTCTTCGACGGTTTCAGAACTTCTCACGAAGTTTCCAAAATCGACGCTTGGGATGAAGCGAACGACTATGCGGAAATCCGCGCTATCTGCGACGAAGTAGATCTTGCTCCTTCCATTGCAGACTTCAAGTCCAGATCCTTGAACCCCGAACATCCGATTCAGAAGGGTACCGCACAGAACAGCGATACCTACTTCCAGAACAGAGAAACGGCTAACGCTTATTACAACGCAACGCCCGACGTTGTGCAGGAAATGATGGACGTCGTTTCCGCACATTGCGGCAGATCCTACCACCTCTTCGACTACGTAGGCGCGCCCGATGCGGAAGAAGTCATCATTATCATGGGTTCCGGTGCGGAAACCGTAGAAGAATCCATCAACAAGCTCAATACCATGGGTTATAAGCTCGGTTTGGTAAAAGTTCGTCTTTACAGACCTTTCCGTGCGGATAAACTGCTGGAAGCTATCCCTGCAACCTGCAAGAAGATCGCCGTTCTCGACAGAACGAAGGAACCCGGCTCTCTTGGCGAACCTTTGTATCTGGACGTTTGCACCGCGCTTTTGGAACTCGGCAGAAAGGATATCGACGTATACGGCGGCCGTTACGGTCTCGGTTCCAAGGAATTCACGCCTTCCATGGTACTTGCCGTTTACAAGAACCTGATGAGCGCACAGCCCAAGAATCACTTCACGATCGGTATCAATGACGATATCACGAACACCTCCCTTGACTATTCCGAAAGATTGAACGCCGCTCCCGCAGGTTCCACTTCCTGTAAGTTCTACGGTCTGGGTTCCGACGGTACCGTTGGTGCAAACAAGAACTCCATCAAGATCATCGGCGACCATACCGATATGTATGCGCAGGGTTACTTCTTCTACGATTCCAAGAAGTCCGGCGGTATCACGGTATCCCACTTGAGATTCGGTCATACGCCTATTCAGTCCGAATATCTCATCGACCATGCCGATTTCGTACAGTGCTCCAATCCTTCCTATATCACCCGTTACGATATGACCAGCGACCTTGCCGAAAACGGCACGTTGCTCCTCAATACCGACGCTTTGACGGTAGAAGCTCTGGAAGCTTACCTGCCTGCAAAAGTAAAGCGGGACATTGCGAAAAAGCATATCAACCTCTACGTTATCGACGCTATCGCCATTGCAGGTAAGCTCGGTCTGAGAGGCAGAACGAATACCATTCTCCAGTCCTCCTTCTTCATGGTAAACGAACAGATCATGCCTTATGCAGACGCTGTAAACTACATGAAGTATATGGCTAAGAAGTCCTTCGGCAAGAAGGGTGACGCCGTTGTAGAAATGAACTACAACGCAATCGATTCCGCTAAGGAACACCTGATCAAGATCGACGTTCCTGCAGAATGGGCAGAAGCTACCACCGGCGCAGAAATGGTTAAGGGTGTAGATAACGAATATTATCAGAACATCATTAAGCCCATCATGTACCTCGAAGGGGACAAGCTGCCTTCCTCCGCATTCAACGCAGACGGTTCCGTACCTACCGGTACCACCAAATACGAAAAGCGCGGCGTAGCCGTTACCGTTCCGCAGATCGACAATGCAAAATGTATTCAGTGCGGTACCTGCTCCTTCGTATGCCCGCACGCGTGCCTGAGACCGGCCCTCGTGGCTACCGATGCGGAAAGACCCGTCACCTTTGCTACGAAGAAGGCGATCGGTCTTCCCGGTTATGATTACAGAATGCAGGTTTCCGCACTCGACTGTATGGGTTGCGGCGTCTGCGCTACCGTATGCCCTGTAAAGGACGGCGGTGCAATCAAGATGGTTCCGCTTGCTGCCGCAGAAGCCGCAGGCGAAATCGAAAACTACGAATTCAGCCAAACGCTTCCCGCAGCAGATACCAGCAAGTTCAAGAAGGAAACCGTCAAGGGTTGCCAGTTTGCAACGCCTTTGTTTGAATTCTCCGGCGCTTGCGCAGGTTGCGGCGAAACGCCTTACGTTAAGGTCGTAACTCAGCTCTTCGGCGACAGAATGGTTGTTGCAAACGCTACGGGTTGCTCCTCCATTTACGGCGGTTCCTCTCCTACGTGCCCTTATACCACCAACAAGGAAGGTCACGGTCCTGCATGGGCAAACTCCCTGTTTGAAGACAACGCCGAATTCGGTTACGGTATGAATCTTGCTTACAAGGCAAGAAGAAGCAAGCTTGCAGAAGACATGAAGGCCGCTATGGCTCTTGGCACGACGGCAGAACTCACGGCTGCATTCGAAGCGTGGATGGCAGGCAAAGACGACGCTGCCGCATCGGAAGCTGCTGCCGCACAGGTTCGCGCTGCAATGCCCGCTGCAATGGAAGCCGCAAACGAAGCGCAGAAAGCCGCTCTCGATAAGGTTGCGGAAGCTGACGATTGCCTCATCAAGAAGTCCATCTGGATCTTCGGCGGCGACGGCTGGGCATACGATATCGGTTACGGCGGTCTCGACCACGTGCTTGCTTCCGGTGAAGACGTAAACGTTCTCGTTCTGGATACGGAAGTTTACTCCAATACCGGCGGTCAGGCATCCAAGGCTACCAACATCGGTGCCGTTGCAAGATTTGCGGAAGGCGGTAAGAGAGTCAAGAAGAAGGACCTCGGCATGATCGCTAAGTCTTACGGTTACGTATACGTAGCGCAGTGCGCTATGGGTGCTAACCCTGCACAGTTCCTGAAAGCTCTGTCCGAAGCGGAAGCTTACCACGGACCTTCCATCATCATCTGCTACGCTCCTTGTATCAACCACGGTATCAATATGCAGAAGAGCCAGCTGGAAGAAAAGGCGGCAGTCGATTGCGGTTACTGGAACCTTTACAGATACAATCCTGAAACCGACGTATTCACGCTGGATTCCACCGCTGCTCCCGCAGGCGATTACCAGGCATTCCTTGCAGGCGAAGCAAGATACACCGCTCTGGTTAAGACGCTCGGCGACGCAGATAAGGCGAAGGAACTCTATGCAAAGACGGAAGAATCTGCTAAGGAAAGATTGGAAACTTACAAGAAGCTTGCCGGCAAAGAATAATTGCGCATAAACGGTTTATCCGTGTAAAATCAAAAAAATACCTTTCCGATTCATTCGGGAAGGTATTTTTTTGATTGCTATTTACAAACCGATCTTTTTTGTGTATAATTGTAGTAAATCAAAACAGAGGAGGAAAAGACGGCTGTGGTGGAAGAAAAAGAGAAAATGCCCGTTTTGGCGATATGCTACGATTTTGATAAGACGCTCTCTCCCGACGATATGCAGGCGCAGGGCTATATTCAATCCGTCGGCTACGACGTAGAAAAGTTCTGGGCCGAAGCGACGGAATTAGCCAAGGGCAACGATATGGATAGCAATCTGGCGTATATGCTGAAGATGGTGCAGGAAGCGGAAGGGAACCTGATATTGAACCGTAAAGTTCTGGAAGCATACGGCGCTAAGGTGCAACTCTTTCCGGGCGTGGAGGAGTGGTTCGAGCGCATTCGCTTGTACGGGGAACAGTGCGGCGTTTTCGTGGAACATTATATTATTTCTTCGGGCTTGAAGGAGATGATAGAGGGCACGTCCATAGCCAAAGCGGGCGTATTCAAAAAGATATACGCCAGTTCCTTTTATTATAACGAGCGAGGCGTTGCCAAGTGGCCTGCGCAAGCAATCAACTATACCAATAAAACGCAGTTCCTCTTCCGCATCGAAAAGGGCGTTCCGGATATCAACGATCCTGCCGTCAACTCGTATTTCCCGCCGGAAAAGTTGCGCATACCCTTCCGCAATATCGTTTACATAGGCGACAGCGCCACGGATATCCCGTGCATGAAGCTGGTGAATACTTACGGCGGACATTCCATCGGCGTGTACGATCCTGAAAAGGGGGACGGACTCGTGTTGCAGATGCTTCGGGATAAACGAATCCGCTATATTGCGCCTGCGGATTATTCGCCGGGCGGGGAGCTGGATACGCTGCTCAAAGAAATCATTGAAAAGACGGCGGCTTGGGAGAAGTTGGAAAGAAGGCATATCGCCGCAAAGAAAAAGAGCGAATAACTCCCGGGAAAGCGCTTATATCCGTTTGCCTTTTTTGCGGAAAGCAGGTATAATAAATAAAAAAAGGTCGAAGAGGCATGGATAAAATAGAACAGGCGGTTTTAACGGGAGAAAGAGCTTTGTTTCAGGCGAAAGATACGCTCGTAACGGATAGCATTTTTATGGACGGAGAATCCCCCTTAAAAGAGAGTCGGGATATTTCCTTAAAGGGTTGTATGTTCAAGTGGAAGTATCCGCTTTGGTATGCAAAGCACGTGATTGCGGAAGATTGTATGTGGTTTAACATGGCGCGCGCAGGCGTGTGGTATTCGCAGGATATCACCGTGCGCAACGCGGTAATCGAAGCCCCCAAAAACTTCCGCAGGTGCAACTCCCTGACTTTAGACGGGGTCACTTTTTCTCAGGCGGAGGAAACGTTGTGGAATTGTCGCAACGTAACCCTGTCTTCCGTAACGGCAAAGGGGGATTATTTTGCGATGAATTCGGAAGATATGGAAATCGACGGGCTATCGCTGGTCGGGAATTATTCTTTTGACGGCGTAAAAAACGTGGTTATCCGCAACTCGAAACTGGTAACTAAAGACGCCTTCTGGAACAGCGAAAACGTAACGGTTTACGATTCAGCCATATTCGGGGAGTATCTCGGTTGGAACGCAAAGAATCTGACGCTCGTCAACTGCACGATCGAAAGTCTGCAAGGGCTGTGCTACATCGAAAATCTGGTTCTGAAAAACTGCAAACTGCTGAATACGACGCTGGCGTTTGAGTACTGTTCCGTAAATGCGGACGTCGTCGGAAAAGTGGATAGCATCCTCAATCCGACTTCGGGAATCATCGTAGCGGACGAGGTGGGAGAATTGATTCTGGATGCAACGAAAGTCGATCCGACAAAGACGCAGATTATACTCCGCAAAAGCAAAACCGAACAAGCCGTAAGTTAAACAGGAGAAAAAGTATGAGCCGATTTGATCAATGGATAGAAAGAAGAAATACCGATTCCTTAAAGTGGAGCTGTGCGCAGAACGAGCTGCCCATGTGGGTGGCGGACATGGATTTTGAGGCGGCGCCCTGTATCCGTCAGGCAATCCTGCGCCGTGCGGAGCGCGGCGTATTCGGATACTCCGTCATTCCCGATTCATGGGCGAAGGCATATTCCGATTGGTGGCAGGCACGCCATAACCTGCAAATAGAACGGGACGAGCTGATTTTTTGTACCGGAGTCATTCCTGCCATCTCGTGCCTCGTAAAAAGATTGACGAATTGCGGGGATAAGGTAATCTGTCAGACGCCCGTATACGATATCTTCTTCCATTCCATAGAAAACGCAGGTCGCACCGTTCTGGAAAGCCCCCTCGCCTATCGGGACGGAAAGTATGCCGTGGACTGGGAAGACTTGGAAGAGAAGCTGGCGCATCCGCTGGCAACGCTCATGATTTTATGCAATCCGCATAATCCCGTGGGTAAAATCTGGAGCAAGGCGGAACTGGCAAGACTGGGCGACTTGTGCGCAAAATACGGCGTAACCGTGATTTCCGATGAAATCCATTGCGATCTGACGGACATCGGCGCAGAATATACGCCCTTTGCGGCGGCTTCCGAGGTGTGTGCGCAAAACTCCGTCACCTGTATTGCCGCAAGCAAGGCTTTTAATATGGCAGGGTTGCAGTCTGCCGCCGTATTCACAAAAAACAAGCGGCTGTGGAATATTGCTTACCGCGGTCTGAACAGCGACGAAATTGCGGAGCCGAACAGCTTCGCCGTGGACGCTACGGTGGCGGCTTTCACGCAAGGCGGCGAATGGTTGGACGAACTGCGTGCGTATCTCCTGCAAAATAAACGGTATGTTGCGGACTACCTGCGGGAAAACCTGCCTTGTCTGCACCTCGTGGAGCAGAATGCGACCTACCTTTTATGGGTGGATTGCTCCGCCGTTACGGACGATGCGGAACAGCTTTGCATACAGATCCGTCAGAAAACGGGGCTCTGGATCACGGCGGGCGGACAGTATAGGGGCAACGGCAAACAGTTTGTGCGAATCAACGTGGCTTGCCCGTTGGAAAGGGTGAAAGACGGTATGAACCGTTTAAAATGCGGCATTTCGGACTAAGTCCATTCGATGGCGGCATTCCCGGACTGATGAATACGATTTATAAAAATCCGCACCACAGGGTGCGGATTTGTGCGTTTGGAAAAAATTTATGCGTTAAAAAACAGGTTGCGGCAAGATATTGCATAGGGGGATTATTCCCGAACGGTAGAGAGAAGGATCGGCGTCTGCGGCAGATCGTAAATGCAATCGGGCAGGAAGGCAGGGTGAATGCGCACGTTTTTGAGTTCGGCAAAGGGTAAAAATACAAATTCGTGTAAAGAGCCTTCGTCTTCCGTAAAGAAGCGGTCGGGGGCTTGCAAAAGGCTCGTTTCGGTAATATCCAGAAGATAATAAAAATTAAATTCGTGGCGACGAATGCCGCTATTTTTTTCCGTAAAGAAATTCTGTACGACCCAGAGCGGGCGCACGATCTTTGCCGAAATGCCCATCTCTTCCTTCGTTTCACGCAGAACGCCGTCTTCCGCGGTTTCCGCAAAGCGGAGCCTTCCGCCGGGAAGCGTGTATTCGTTCCGATCCGCATGATAGGTGCATAGCAGTTTTTCATCCTTCACAATCACGGCAACGACGCGCACGTTGAACTTTCCTTCTGCAGTCGTAAACGTTAAATCCATAAGTAACCCTCCGTTAGGAATAAAAAAGAGAACCTGTAAAACAAGTTCTCTTTATTTGGCAGGGGAGACGCGATTCGAACACGCAACAGACGGTTTTGGAGACCGTTACTCTACCATTGAACTACTCCCCTAAATGACGTGGCTTTAAAAGCTTATTTATTATAATATATTCTTTTGCAAAAGTCAACGATTTTTTTGCACTTTTTTTGAAAAATTTTACCGTTTTTTCAGCAATCGGAATATAGGACAAAAACAGGAGTATTTCAGGGAACCGCAACGGTTGACAAACGGTTTGCGGTATAGTATAATAGAACAAAAAATACGAAAGAGGTTTTCCTATGGAGTTAAAATACGAAAAGAAAAACATCTACGCCGAAGCTTCCGAAGAGGAAATGCAAGCCATTTTTGCCTATGCGGAAGGCTATAAGGCGTTTATCAATCAGGCAAAAACGGAGCGGGACGCCGTAAAGGCTTCCGTTGCGTTGGCAAAATCGCACGGCTATACGGAATATAAGATAGGCGATCCTTTGCATATCGGGGATAAAAAGTACCTCGTCAACCGCAATAAGAACGTGTTCTTTATCCGCATGGGCTCGGAAGACGTGGCGGAAAACGGCGTTCGCATCTTGGCGGCACACATCGATTCTCCCCGTCTGGATTTAAAGCAGGTTCCCCTCTATGAAAAGAACGACCTCGCCTTCTTTAAAACGCATTATTACGGCGGCATCCGCAAGTATCAGTGGACGGCTTTGCCTTTGGCGTTGCACGGCGTAGCAATCAAAGCGGACGGTACTTCCGTGGAAATTACCGTGGGCGAGGACGAATCCGACCCCGTATTCTACGTGAGCGATCTTCTGCCGCATCTTGGCGCAAAGCAGAACCAGAAAACGCTTGCGGAGGGAATCGAAGCCGAACAGCTCAATATCTGGGTGGGCGGTATTCCCGTAAAGAATAAAGAAAAGAACCCCGTCAAGGCGAACGTGCTGCGCATTCTTCACGAAAAGTACGGCATCTGCGAAGAGGATTTGATCAGTGCGGAATTGACTATGGTCCCGGCACTGAAGGCAAGAGACGTCGGATTCGACCGTGCGCAGATTGCCGCCTACGGGCACGACGATAAAGTTTGCGCCTATCCGGAAATCACCGCTATGTTCGATACGCCTTCGGAGCATACCGTCATCGGCGTGCTTGCCGATAAAGAAGAAATCGGCAGCGAGGGCGCAACGGGAATGCAGAGCGCACTGCTGAACGATATTTTAGAGGAAATCGCCGCCGCACGCAAGGCAAACGTAAGAAAGATGCGCTATAACTCCATGTGCCTTTCCGCAGACGTATCCGCCGCATACGACCCCAATTTCCCCGAGGTATTTGAAGAAAACAACTCCGCCATGCTTTCCTGCGGTTCCGCACTGTGCAAGTTCACGGGTTCCCGCGGCAAGAGCGGTTCCAACGACGCCGTAGCCGAATTTGTGGGGTATATCCGCAACCTCTTCAACGCAAACGGCGCAAGGTGGCAGATGGCGGAACTGGGTAAAGTGGACGCCGGCGGCGGCGGAACGGTTGCAAAATTCATCGCAAAATTGAATATCGACACAATCGACTTCGGCGTACCCGTCGTTTCCATGCACGCCCCTTACGAAGTCGTTTCCAAAGCGGATCTGTATTCCGCCTATAAAGCGTTCTGCGCTTTCTGTAAGTAAATTGTTTTTGAATCGCATCCTATACGATGCGGTTTCGCTACAAAACCAAAGCCCGTATACGGAAAATTCTTTCCGTATACGGGCCCTTTTTTTGCGCGGGGTAAGGAACCTTGCTCTCCCTCATTCGTTATTACTGAAATGTAAATATAAAAACATAACGGAATTTTTGGCGTAAACAGACAGATAGACAGACAGGATAAGTCTGCCCTTTTTGCATACATATTTTTTAACGGAAAAGATAACCGCGTAGGCGTGGAGTAGCAATACTCTG
>CAMAGA010000052.1 GCA_945833955.1 uncultured Clostridia bacterium | reverse complement strand
CTGTCTGTCTGTCTGTCTGTCTGTCTGTCTGTCTGTCTGTCTGTCTGTCTGTCTAAGATTGTCGCAAGATTCAACATGACTGTCAACTCCTTTTCGCCCCTTTTTCAAATTATAACATATTTTTTTGTTATATGCAAGCACTTTTTGAAAACTATTTTACTTTTTATAAATTAAATTGATTCTGATTTCTAATCCGGATAGCGCCACCCGGCGTATCCCCTGCCTTACCCTTTGCGCCCTTGCCCTTGCATTGCCCCAACAATAGAAAGCCGCCGAGGTTTGTTCCAAACCTCGGCGGCACATTACTATGATAGGGATCGTATCCGCAATTGCGCATTGCTAATTGCTCATTGCTCATTGTCAATTGCGCTTCCATCGGGCGCATCCCGTCCTCAAATTTAATTATTCTTGCCAAATACCGTCGGGCGCATCCCGTCCGTTGCATTCATTCCGACGCCCTACGGCTCAATCGTAACGATGGTATACGTCCTCGCCCGAAGGATGGGTGGGGATGATAGCATTCCCGTACAGCAGGTAATCCAGAAGCGGCGAAAGCGATACCCTGCCCGCCCCGTACATATAGCCCGTGCAGGCGATCGCACCGCTTTGATACAGCTCGAACGAAACCTGACCCGTGGCGGAGTCCACTTTCACGAGTGCGGAATAGCCGAGCATACCGTTGTAATCGGGACGAAGGTCGCAGAAGGTGAGCATCGTCCAGAGCGGAATCGAGTTTTCCTTCGCGCGATAGGTGAAGACCGTACCCGACACGCCCTCGAACGTGAAATAGTCGGGGCGGAACGCGCGGCGCAGATTGAAGCGGTTGAAGTAGTCCTGTATCGTGCCGTATCTCGTACCGTACTCTATATACGGCAGGTTGGTGTAGGTAACGCCGCCCGTGGTATAGGAATCCAGCAGCGTGTACTCGTAATTTGCCGCCGCAATATTGCTGCTGCCTTCGAACCATTCGTAACCGCCGTTTAACACGGGCGAATAGGTTGCGTCTTCCGTAACGTAGTAGGTGGAAGTGAAAGTGCCGCACTGATAATCCACGGCGTAATTGGTATACAGCGGGTACGTTGCCGTTACGAGCGCCTCGAACGGGTCGCTCGCCTCCGCTATAAAGGTGGTCGTTTTATCCCGATAAGTCACGGCAACCGTGTTTCCGCCCTTGTTGGAAAGGTTGCCGGACAGCTCGTAACTTTGCACGACGCCGCTCGAACCGTCCATATAGTACGCCGTAACGACGAGCGAACCCCGATTTTCCACTTCCGAAAGCGGAGAATCCATCCAGATGACGTCCATCTGCGTATAATCGGCTACGATGTAGGAAATATCCTTACTCTGCAGAACCATTACGGTAATGGAGCAGGCAAAGCCCGCATATTCCACGTTGACGGAAGCCATGCCCACGGTCAGCCTGCCCGAATAAGTATAGCCGCTCGTAACGGTGCGAAAGGTGCCGTCCGAATAGTCGAGGTGCAGAACGAGCTTTCCGTATTGGTCGAGGTCGGAAACGGCATAATGCGCATAGACGGCTTCCTTCTGCGTGTAGGTTGCCGAAATGCCCACGGGCGTCACTTCGGTTTGCTCTTCCTGCTTCCTTTCCGAAACGAGAACGGTAATCTGCGTGCGATAGCCCCCGTATTCCACGTTCACGGAAGCCACGCCTTGCGTCAGCGTGCCCGAATAGGTATAGCCCGAGTCTACGGTGCGGAAAGTGCCGTCCGAATAATTAAGGTGCAATACGAGCGTGCCGTATTGGTCGAGGTCGGAAACGGAATAGTCCGTATAGACGGCTTCCTTCTGCGCATACGTTGCCGAAATGCCCACGGGCACCGCTTCGGCTTGCCGTTCGCTCACCTGCACGGTAATTTCCGCACTGTATCCGCCGTAATCGACCTGTACCGCCGCCATGCCCACGGTCAACGTTCCCGAATAGGTATAGCCCGAGTCTACGGTGCGGAAAGTGCCGTCCGAATAATTAAGGTGCAATACGAGCGTGCCGTATTTGTCCAAATCGGTAACGGAGTAGTCCGTATAGACGGCTTCCTTCTGCGCATAGGTTGCCGAAATGCCCACGGGCACGGCTTCCTTTTGGGTAACCTGCACGATGATTTCCGCACCGTACCCTGCGTACTCCACCCGAACGGGCACTTCGCCTGCACGGTCGAGCGAACCGGAAAGGGCGTACCCTACGGTCAGCTCCGTACTCTTGCCGTTGGTGTAGCGCAGGAAAACGGAAAGCGTGCCACGCTCGGACAGGACGTCCGCACTCTCCCCGACGTACACGGTTTGCGACTGCGCATAAGTTGCGGCAAGCTCCGCAATGCGCACCCGTTCGCCGAGGCACCCGACGCAGGAACAGCCCACGCAGGCAAAGACGCACAGCGCAACGAGCAATGCGCTCCAGATTTTTTGCAGTTTTTTCATAATCATTCACCGCCGTTTTTCTTTTTGGATGCAACGTTTTTCACTTCTCTTCTCCCCCTCGAACCCGTTTTCAGTCAGAAGTCGGGATGGAGGAATTATGGATTTCCTCTCCGCTTATTACGAATCCACCGTTGTGCATTGCCGATTGCGCATTGCCCCTTGTTAAGACGGCTCGATCGTAACGAGTTCGCCCATGTACACCGCAACGTAGTAATCGTGCGCCGCAGGCACGCCGCCGTAATCGCAGAAATACCCGTTGGCAACTTCGCTTCCGCCTGCCCCCGTTACCGAGAAGGAAAGCAGCCCCGTTACCGTGTCCAGCGTCAGGCGCACGCCCGATATATCGGACGAGGAAAGGCCGCAGTACTCCGCAAACGTGAAGAGCATATCGGCGGAAACGGAATTATAGTAGTATTCGACGCCGTCCGCCGACGTGCCGTCAAAGGTGAAGTAGGAATTCGTCATAAACTTCGTCGCGCGGAAGTGCTTGTCGTAGAACGTGTACGCCCCGACGTATGCGCCGCTCTCGATGATGGGCATATAGTCGGTCAAGACCAAAGTGCCGTACTCGTAATATTCCACCAGATCCACGTAGTAGAGGAACGTTCCGTCCGAGAACCACATATAGCCGAGGTTGCGATCTTGCGAATAGGTGCAGTCGGCGCATACGGAATAGTAGCCGTTCGTCGTATCCACGCCGTAGTTGCACCCGATTCTGACCGCCGCATTCCCGAGCGGCGCAAACGGGTCGGTTACCGTAACGGAGACGCGCGCCGTTGCCCCGTTATACTGTACGGACACCCATACCGTGCCTGCCCGTTGGAAGGACCCCGAAAGCTCGTAGCCGTCCGTAAGCGGCGCACTCGAACCGTCCGAATAGAGAACGGTAACGGTGAGCGTACCCTTATCCTCCATGTCGTTGACCGTATGATAGCCGGCAAAGAGCACGTCCGACTGCGCATAACTTGCGCTGATGCCCGAAACCTGCGCCGAAGCCGTTACCGTAACGGTAAACACCGCCGAGTAGCCCTGATAGGAAACGGTGATCTGCGCCGTGCCCGCCGCGGCAAGGGATCCGCTGAGCACATACCCCTGCGTTACCGTCTGCCGATCGCCCGTGGAAAAGACGAGCTGTACTTGGAGCGTGCCTGCCGCCTCGATTGCGGAAAGCTCGCTGCCTGCCCGAATGGTGCCCGTTTGCGTATAGGTTACAGCAAGCCCTGCCGCCTTTGCCTCGGAAACGAGCACGGTAAAGGAAGCGTTGTAGCCACCGTAGGAAACGGTTACGGTGGATACGCCGACAGCGAGCGTGCCGCTCAGCGTGTAGCCGTCGGAAAGTTTCTCCCTCGAGCCGTCCGAGTAGAGCGCATGAACGGTCAATTCTCCGCTTTGCAGAACGCTGTCCACGGGAGAACCGACGTAGACCGCCTGCGTCTGGGAATAGAGCGCAGAGATGCCGGAAAGCGTCTTTTGCGAAGGTTGCGGATCGGACTGCGCCTTGGTAACCCGAACGGTAATCGTCGCGCGGTATGCGTCCGCATAGAGGACGGCAATCTCGCAATTCCCCTCCTGCAGGTTGCCGGACAGGGTATAACCGTAGGCAATGGGAGCGGATTTTCCGTTCGTATATTCCAGGGTAACGGTCAGAGTCCCCCTTTCGGGAATGACGGAAAGCGACTCGTTGTCGTATACGGTCTCGGTTTGATTGTAGACGGCGGAGATCGCCTGAATACGAACCCGTTCCCCAATACAGCCGGCGCAACTGCAACCGACGCCTGTCGCAACAAAGAGCAACACAAGCAATAAACTGAAAATTCTTTTTAATTTCTTCATATACCGATTCCTGCTTTCGGATTTCTATCCGATTTTTCTATCGTTATCAAGTTTCTTCTATCGTATCCGGAGCCGAGCTTCTGCGCTTCTCCCCGTTTGGATGACTACACCTATCAGGCATTCCGCCGCACCGCTTTTGCGTGCGGAGTGCAAAGCTATGGATTTGCTCTTTTGCATTGGATTCTCTCTCTTTGCATTGGATTCTCTCTCTTTGCATTGCCGCTTGCGGACTGCCGATTACGCATTGCTATGCGGGCGTTCCCGGGTTGTTGACGAGGTACGGCAAAGAGCCGTCGTTTTCCCGTATGCCCGCATTCGGATTCGCCCATGCGTCGGGCAGGTCGTAGTTCGCCCAATATCCCCAGGTGTAAGCGAAGTCTTGTTTGGAGGAACAGCTCCAGTCCGCCGTATAGGACGGGCTCCGCAAAATGCCGTCGCAGAGCAGGTAGTTACAATACGAATACAGATTATCCGTACTGATCTGTCCGAATACGTCGCCGCCGCTTGCCGTAAAGTCGTAGTTTTCGTCCACGTAAAGATAGTTGAACGTCATGGCGGCACTCTTGTTGTACACGAACCCGGCAACGTAATAATACCCCGAAACCTTGGTAAACGCCGCCCAGTTGCAGGTGATTTCCGACACCCACGTGTAGAGGTCGTAGCCGCTGTACCCGATGAACCCGCCAACGTAATTGTTACGCCGCCCCGAGTCGAACACGTCCCCGACGGAAACGCCCCTCGCAAAATTCTCCCCGATGAGGCAGCCGTCCGTAACGTAGCCGATGAAGCCGCCCGCATAGGCGAAACATACGGCAGAAGCCGAGCCGCCGAGCGTCTCTATGACGGCGTTCTGCACGGAACACTGCCCGACGAGCATATTCGTATAGACGTAATTATACTTGGAAGTGCCTTCCCGATGCCCCTGCACGGCGCCTGCGAGCCCGCCCATTTTGGCAAGCGCGCCGATCTGCACGTTCTGCACGTGTACCTGCAGGACGGAAGCGCCCACCGCACTCCCGACAAGCGCGCCCACGCATTCGAGCGCCGCATTCTGCGCCGTAAATCCGTCTATGCGCAGATCGTACACCGTTGCGCCGAGACCGAGCACCCCGAAGAGCCCCCCGTTCCTATCGACGGAATCGCTTAGCCGCAATCGGGAAACCGTCCTGCCGCTGCCGTAAAACGTGCCGAGGAAGGGATGTTCTTCCGTGCCGACGGGCGTCCAGGCAAAGTCGGCAAGGTCTATGTCCGAAAGCAGAACGACGCTCTCGCCTGCAAACGAATATCCGCCGTTCACGATTTCCGCCAAACCCGCCAGCTGTGCCGCCGTATGCACGGCGTAGCCGTCGGCAAGCGTCGGAAGCTCGGTATCGACCGTTACACCGTCCCACGTGTCGAAGCCGTAGACGGGCAACTCCTTCCAGACGGCAAAATAGTCGCCGCTCCCCCCTGCCGAGGGCGCAGACGGCACTTCCACCGCCGAAGCCGAAGCACCCTCCGTCCTTGCCCAGCCGAGGAATTCGTAACCGTCCCGTTCGGGCTCTTCCGCTACGGGCGCCTGCGTATAGAGTACGGAAACTTCCGACTCGTCCGAGCCGTCCGCAAAGAAGCCGCCGTTTGCATGAAAGCGCACAAAGTACTGCCTCGGCGACTGCGAGTACGTTGCCGTATAGGTAGTCTGCCCCGTAACCGCCGTAACGATTTTATCCCATCCGACGAAGGTATACACGGTATCTTCCGTCCTATAATCGGGAACCTGCGGCGGCACGGGCATTGCGCCTGCGTTTAAGGTCTGCACGCTCTGTTGCACGTTGCCCTGCGTATCCCGATAGACGAACACGACGGAAAAGCTCTGCGCCGAGTACGTTACCCGCACGGTAACGGGATCGGTGGTCAATACGAAGAAGGCAGGCGAAACGGTCGCAGCATAAGCGGAACCGAACGGCACTTCCACGCTTGCCGCCGCACTCACCGTGGCGTAGGTCAGGCGATCGGCAGGATTATACAAAACGGAAACGGACCCCTTGGAATCGTCGTTCTCGATGAGAACGGCGTCGTCGGCAAGCTTCCAGACGGCGTAATACGTTCTGCCGTCCACGGCAACCGCTTCCCCGACGTCCGCAAGCGTGGTCAGGTTATCCGTCCAGTGCGCAAAGTCGTAAAGTGTGCGCTCCGTGCCCACGGGCAGATTTTTTACGGGCGTATCGAAAGAGACGCATAGCTCCGTCTCCGCTTCCCGATAGTCGCCGTAAACCGCCAGCCGAACGGTAACCTTGCCCGCATTTCCCGCCCCGGAGGAATCGGAAGAGCTTTCCGAACCGTCCGAACCCGTATTGCCTGAATCGTAAGAAGCGCAGCCGCCCGAACTTTCCGACCCGTCCGAGCCGCCCCCTGCGCTCCCATCGCTGACGGAAACGGAAGCGGACGAATCGGAAGAAACGCCCACTCTGCAACCGTTGCAAGCCGCCCCGACGAGGACGGAAAGCAGGAGAATAGAAAAAATCAAAATGCAACGAAAATATTTCATAGTTCAAAGAGATAAACCACGGTATGCGCCGCCGCCCCCGAAAAGACACGGCGCCGCCGCCCCCGAAAAGACACGGCATCACCGCCCCCAGAAAAGACACGGCATCACCGCCCCCCGAAAAGACACGGCATCGCCGCCCCCGAAAAGACACGGTATCACCGCCCCCCCGAAAAGACACGGCACCGCCGCCCCCGAAAAGAGAAGGGAAGAATGCGGCGTGCAGCGTGCGGAAAGTCCGCTCCCTGCATGGATTGCACGTTATAAATTACACGTTGTAAATTGCGGATTGTTTACCATTCCGGATTCGTTTTCAGGATGGGACGGTCTGCGGAGGTATCCCAGACGGTCGCATCCCACGCAACGCTGTTATAGCCGCTTGCGGTATCACCCTGCGAATAGGTATATTTTGCCGCAAGCGTTACGTTCTGACTGTAACAATTCATAACCGTATTGACCGAGCCGTTTCCGTAGAGCGTGTACGCTCTGCCGCTCGAGGCATTGCCGCCGATCACCGTATCCATGACCATGCAATTGATAAGCTTCGTATTTCCGATGCCGATGCCGTACCCGATGAGTCCGCCCGCATAGCCGCTTGCCGCCGAAGCCGTAACCGCACCCACGTTATAGCAATAGGAAAGCGTGGGCGTGGACGTGCGCATATAGCCGATGATACCGCCTGCGCCGCCGCTCGCATTGCTCGCATTGGCGTCCATGGACTGCACCGAGCCGACGTTATACGAGTTCATAATGTAATCGTTGGAGTTTGCGCTGTGATAAACCGCCCCGACGATACCGCCTGCGCCGCCGTTATACTGCGAGGTAACGGTCGCAGCGTTGTAGCACTCGCTGATGCCCATAAAGGAAGCGCTCGTGGAGGAACCGCTGACGTGAATGCCGAACGCCCCGGCAATGCCGCCTACGCCCTGACCGCCCGTAACGCTCGTGGGCGACTCGGCGGAAGAACGGACGGAGCAACCCGTTACGACGGCGTAACTGCCCTCGCCCAGGATGCCGCCTACCCGACTGCCCGACGGGGAACCCGTAATGCGGGAACCGCTGACGTGGCAGTTTTCAATGACGGCAGGAGCGGAAGCGGAAGTGCCGACCGCCTGCGCCACGACCGCCCCGACGTAAATCGTAGAGGAAACCGAGCCGACGCTCGAATCCTTTATATATACGTTTCGGATTTTCGCCTCGCCTAAAACGTAGCCGAATAACCCTGCCTTCTGCGTTGCCGTAATTTTCAGGTGCGAAACGGTGTAGTTGCCGCCGTCAAACGTGCCTCGGAAAGCGTTACCGCTCGTTCCGATCGGGGTGAACGTATAGGAAGCCATATCCAGATTGGCGCATACTATATATACCTTGCCCTTCGTGGCGAGCGACTGATTGTTGACGAGTTCCGCAAGCCCCGCCAGTTTTGCCGCACTCTCTATCACGTATCTGCCCTGCGAATCGGTGAAGAAGTCGGTATCGACCGAAGCACCGTCCCATACGCTGTCGCCGTACTCGATCGGCGTATCCCAGATCGCATAGTACGTCTCGTTATAATTTACGGCAGGGGCGGTTGGCGTTACCGAAGAAGAAGCCGTTGCCGTCAGTCCCCAGCCTAAGAAGGTGCTCTTGCCCTTCGTAGGCGTTTCGCAGACGGGCGCTTCCCGATAAAGCACGGTAACGAGCTTTTCCAAAGAGCCGTCGGCAAATTCGCCGCCGTTCGCCCGGAAGAGAATATCGTAAGTGCAGTCCGTCTCGGTATACACCGCCGTATAGGTGGCGTTCGCCGTTACGGGCGCAATATCGGCATCCCAGCCGATAAAGGTATATTGCTTTTCCGCCGTGGAATAGCCGACCACGCTCGGGGCGACGGGCATAGCGCCGTAGTCCAAAGTCTGCGTTTCGGAAGTCTGCGCGCCGCCTGCCGTATAATATACGAAGCGGACGGTATATTGATTGACGTCCATGGTAACGGTTACCACCTGCACTTCCGTCGTCAGCACGAAGAATTCGGGGCTGACGGTTGCCGAACATTCCGTTGCATTCTTAGCGGAAACGGTGGCAAGTGCGCTCACGGTCGTGAGCGTGAGTTTGGAAGCAGGATTGTAGATGATCGTCAGATCGACTTTCGACGAGTCGTAATCCAAGACGACCGCATCGTCGGAAAGCTTCCATACCGCAAAGTAAGTCTTTCCGTTCACGATCAGCGCATTGTCGTCGATGGCGGTTAAAGTCGTCTCGTTGTCCGTCCAGTAGGCGAACGTATACAAAATACGCTCCGTTCCCGTGGGCAGTTCCCCCACTTTGGTATCGGCGTCCAGCGTAACCGACTGCTCTACCATGCGGTGATCGCCCTGAATCATCAGGGTTACCGTAACTTTTTCACTCGTCGCACTGCCCGAGCCTGTCGAACTTGTCGAATTTGCCGAGCTTGCCGAGCTTGTCGAACTTGTCGAATTTTCGGAGCTTGCCGAATTTGTCGAATTGGTCGAATCGGTAGAAATCGCAGACGAACCTGCCGAAGCCGTACCCGAATCAACCGAAGAGCCGCTTTCGGAAGCGTCGCTCACCGCAGAACTTGCGGATGCGCTTGCGGAATCCGCAGGCACGATAGGTCTGGAGCAAGCCTCGCACCCGACGAATGCCGTAACGAGGACAAGCAGCATAAACAGTAAAACAAAACAGCATATTCTCTTTTGCTTCATTGAATTTACCTTCTTTTTGAAATATTTTTTATTTTTAGTGCAGAGTGAGAATTT
>CAMAGA010000051.1 GCA_945833955.1 uncultured Clostridia bacterium | reverse complement strand
AATAAAAAGCATTGACGAAAGTCTCTCCGTCATGGTATAATCATTGTAACGTAAGGAGGTACAGGTATATGGAAAATTCCCCGACAGCGGAAATGCTGCGTATGCTCGGTATGCAATGCGACGAAGCCGCGGCAACCGTTCTCGTTCCGCTGGAAAAGCTTTGGAACTTTACGCTCGACCGCTCGTTTTTAAAGAGATGCGTTTTTACCATCCTCGATTTTTACCGAGCCGAACTCATCCTGCGCAAACTGCGCGTTCCCCGTTCCAACATCATCGGCATGAACGATACGCTCAAATACGTCTATTTTTATCACTATGCCTATACCCACACGCTATCGGACGAAGACCGTGCCCGAAAAGAGGCGGACGTCGCCTATATCCGCCGCATGGCGCAGGACATAGTCAAACAATATATATTCGCAGAACATATCGACTTTAAATCCAAACCGGTCGTAACCCGTTATTCCCCGATAGTCAATCGCTATAAAATGTACTGCAATTTTCTCGTTCGGAATCTGACAGGTCTCCGGAATACGGATATCCGCACCGTTACCTGCGCAAGCCTCATCGTAAAGGCACTCATGCAGATGAAGTGCATCTTCTCCCTCCTTTCGGAAGGGCTGGAAACGGAAGCCGTTACCGTATGGCGCAGCCTTTACGAGCTGGAATGCGTGGTGGATATACTCATCTCCCACGACGAATCCATCGCCACGGAATTTCGGGATTTTGAAAAATGCAGCGCTCTTTGGGAGCTGACCGCAGAGGGCGAAGTCAACGACGAGGAAGACTGGCTGAAACAGAAAATGCAGGAACGCAATATAGACGAACGTTTAAAGACGCCCTTTATGCGCTTCGGCTGGCTGATGGCGTTGCCCGAATACGTTGCGCGCGGCGGTAAACTCAATTTTAAAAACGGCTTACAGCTGTTAGCAGGCAACCTCGAACGCTATCCCGGATACAAAACCGCCTGCCTCGTATCGCACCCCACCGCCCTCACGGCGACCTTTTCCAAGGAATACCTGTGCAATTTTACCGTTTTCCGCACGGACGAGTGCCTTTTGAAACTGCGGACGGCGCTTACTCAGCTTTTAAAAGAAAACCAAAAGGACAGCGCGGCATTTTATCGGGACGATGCAATTTATCGAGCGTTGCTCTCCGATTCCTTACAGCTACTGCATAACGAATAAACCCGTTTCCCGTATGGCTTGCCCGATTGCGTCGCTTTTTGCTTCCGCAAAGAGCGACGCTTTTTTGTATTCCGCTTCCTTTGCTTGATTTCCGCCCGTATGATTTTCGCCCGTATGATTTTCGCCCGTATGATTTTCGCCCGAAAGGCAAATACTGTGAAAATGAAATTCACGACTGTCCTTTGTTCCGTTATTTTACTTCTGACGGCGTTCAACGCCACGCTCTGGGCGTTTTCCGGTTTCAATCTGATCTACTTTCTGGTATTTAAAAACAGCCTGCTTTACCGTATTTTGACCGCTTTGAGCGGCGTGGCTGCGCTCTGGCATATCTTTTGGCTGGTTACCTTTCGACCGCTGGATTCCCTGCAATAGACAAGAAAAATCCCTGACTGAAAAGTCAGGGATTTTGCATATACGGGAAAATTACTTCTTGACGTTGAATGCGCCCATGCGAGGATACTGTGCCGCTGCGCCGAGTTCTTCTTCGATACGAAGGAGCTGGTTGTATTTAGCAACACGTTCGGAACGGGAAGGAGCACCGGTCTTGATCTGGCAGGTGTTGAGTGCAACTGCAAGGTCTGCGATGGTGGTATCGGCAGTTTCACCGGAACGGTGAGAGGTAACTGCCGTATAACCTGCCTTGTGCGCCATCTTGATAGCTTCGAGCGTTTCGGAAACGGAACCGATCTGATTGAGTTTAATCAGAATGGAGTTACCGCAACCGAGTTCGATACCCTTGGAAAGACGCTGGGTGTTGGTAACGAAGAGGTCGTCGCCGACAAGCTGTACCTTGTTGCCGAGTCTTGCGGTGAGCTTCTTCCAGCCTTCCCAATCTTCTTCTGCGAGACCGTCTTCGATGGAGATGATGGGATATTTTTCAACCAATTCTTCCCAATGAGCGATGAGTTCGTCGGTGGTGAAGTGCGTACCTGCCTTGGGCAGAACGTATTCGTTTGCGCCTTCCTTCTTCCATTCGGAGGAAGCGGCGTCCATAGCGATCATGAAGTCCTTACCGGGAACGTAGCCTGCCTTTTCTACAGCGCGAAGGATATACTGGATAGCTTCTTCGTCGCTCTTCAAGTTGGGAGCAAAGCCGCCTTCGTCGCCTACGGAAGTAGCGAGGCCTTCCTTCTTCAAAAGTGCCGCAAGAGAGTGGAATACTTCTGCGCACCAACGAAGAGCTTCCTTAAAGGAAGGAGCGCCTACGGGCATGATCATGAATTCCTGTACGTCTACGGTGTTTGCTGCATGTGCGCCGCCGTTCAAGATGTTCATCATGGGAACGGGCAAACGGTTTGCATTGATGCCGCCGAGGAAACGGTACAGAGGAATATCCAGAGAAGTAGCTGCCGCTCTTGCTGCCGCAATGGAAACGGCAAGGATTGCGTTTGCGCCGAGGTTCGTCTTGGCAGGCGTGCCGTCTGCTTCGATCATAGCCTTATCTACGGCATAAATATCGGATGCGTCCATACCGATCAAGACGTCGTTGATGGTAGTATTGATGTTTTCTACAGCCTTGGTAACGCCCTTGCCAAGGTATCTGGTCTTGTCGCCATCCCGAAGTTCAAGCGCTTCGAAGATACCGGTGGACGCACCGCTGGGTGCCGTACCACGACCTATAGTGCCGTCGCTCAGATAAACTTCTGCTTCAACGGTGGGATTGCCACGAGAGTCAAGAATTTCTCTGCCGACTACTCTTTCGATTTTTAAATACTCTTTCATTGCAAAAATACCCCTTGCAGATAAAATTTATGGAATCGCCGAACCGTGCCGATTCGGCTACACTTTAATTATACACCATAGCCGCAAGCTTGTCAAGTGCAATTTTTTGTTTTTCCGTTCATCTTTTTCAGATTTATAAATTTTTCCGTTCTTTTTTTTCAGATTGATATTTTTTTTCGCAGATCGTTGCACAATCCCCCCCCGATTGCATTGACTTTTTTTTATATTTCGTCTATAATCATAGAGAATATACGACGTTTTCGGTAGGAATTTGTGTTACCGAAAGAGGAGTTCCCCATGAAACTTTCCGCAAAATCACAATACGGGCTCAAAGCCTGTTACGTGCTTGCCTTAAATTACCCCGATCAGTGCGTGAGTGCGTCCGCCTTGGAAAAGGAAATCTTTGTATCGGGTAAATATCTGGAAAAAATCTTACGTATGCTTTCCGCAAAAGGCGTCGTTTGCGCCGAACGGGGCGTTCTCGGCGGATACCGACTGGCAAAGCCGCCTGCGGAAATTACGGTCGGGCAAATCGTCCGCGCGCTGGAAACGGATATGGAGATAGCGGAATGCGTCTCCATGCCCTGCCAAAACTGCCCTTCCCAAAACGTATGGAAAAGGCTGTACGACGGAATACAATCGGTTCTGGAATCCATTACCCTGCAATCCATGCTGGACGACGGCAACGGAAAGAGCCATCCTGCCTGCGCCGAACGCAAAACGCAAACGGAGGAATGAAATGAAAGTCTATCTGGACCATGCGGCAACCACGCCGCTCGACGAACGGGTACTGCAAAAAATGCTGCCTTGTTTCACGCAAAACTTCGGCAACCCCGATTCCCCCCACTCCTTCGGCAGAGCCGCCGCCGTCTACGTAGACGAAGCGCGCGATACCCTCGCCAAAGAACTGGGCGCAAAACCCAACGAAATCTTCTTCACTTCGGGCGGTTCGGAGTCGGATAACTGGGCTCTCAGAGGCGTCATGCACGCTTCCAAAGCGAGGAAGGAACTGCTCGTCTCCGCCATAGAACACCCTGCCGCTTTGAACACGGCGGCGGAACTGCAAAAGGAAGGCTATACCGTCCGCATCGTTCCCGTTCTGCCCGACGGCAAAATCGATATGGCGGCTCTCCGTTCCCTGCTTTCCGAAAACACCGCCTTGGTGGCAGTGATGACGGCGAATAACGAAATCGGCACGGTAGAGCCCATCCGACAGATTGCGGATGCGGCGCACAGCGTCGGGGCGTATATGATGACGGACGCCGTGCAGGCTGTCGGCTCTTTGCCCGTCAACGTGCAGTCGCTCCACGCAGACCTGCTCACGCTTTCCGCCCATAAATTTTACGGGCCCAAAGGCGTGGGTGCGCTGTACGTGCGGCGGGGCGTGCCGATCGGCAAAATCATCAGCGGCGGACATCAGGAACGGGCTATGCGCGGCGGCACGACCAACGTTCCCGCCGTCGTGGGCATGGCGGAAGCCTTGCGCCTTGCCAATGCGCATACAGATGAAAATGCGAAAAAGATTTCCGCCCTGCGGAACGCCTTTGTCCGTCGGGTACTGACGGAAATTCCCGACGTGCGCTACAACGGCGACGCTTGCGACCGATTGCCCGGCAACGCCCATTTTACCTTTGACGGAGTCATCGGGGAAGCGCTCCTGTTTGCGCTGGACATACAGGGTATAGCGGCTTCCGCAGGCTCCGCCTGCTCTTCGGGATCGCTGGAGCCTTCCCACGTGTTGAAGGCGATCGGCCTAAGCGAAACGGCGGCAAAGAGCTCCGTCCGCTTCTCGTTCGGCAAAAACAACACGGAAGAAGAGATGCACTATACGGCAGACACCTTAAAGAACCTCGTCGCCAAAATGAGGAAGTAAATAATGGAAACGTAAATACCATCCGCATTGGAAAGGAAGGAGATTGCCTGTCGCAATCTCCTTCCTTATTTTTCTCTTTTTATTGCAAGGTGAACGTCATTCGGACGGGGTTATGGTCGGAATAAGCAAAATTTTCCGTAAGGACGGCGGAAGAGAGAACGGTTACGTTGGGGGAAGCAATGAAGCCGTCCACGGTCAGCACCCTCGATACGCCCGCTTCATAGGGGGCATTCGCCTCCCGACAGCTCGGCACGGGGGTTTCTTCGTCCAATCCGTGGATCAGCGTAAAGCCCTGCGGCAATTTTTCCCGAGGAAACGGCTGCGCCCACGTTGCTTCGCCCAGACTGACGCCGAAAACTTCTCCGGAGTTCCCGATCAGGTCCTTATTGAAATCTCCGCCGCAGATGGCGTAATTCCCCTTTTCGTATTCGGCAGACATATCCGCAAGCATTTGATCGATCTGCTCGTCTGCAATCGTTCCGTCGCTCGTATAGGCGGAAAAATGGATATTGTATAAGTACAGCTTTTTGTCGCCTTCTATTGCGATCTCTATTTTATTGTAACAACGATCCAGATCCAGAAGCTTCATGAATCCGCTTTCCACCGGCACTTCTATCCGCTCGGAAGACAACATCTGATATTTAGAAAACGAGAGCAGACCCGACTTCGACGCGCCGTGCGGACGGGTGATCGGATAGAAAAGATAGGGAGAATCGTAATTCTGCGCAAAGGTATGATTGTAAGCCGAAAGTGCGTCCGTCAATATTTGGGCTTCGTCCACCTGATAGGAACGGGTCGCCCCGATATCGACTTCCTGAATGAACATAAAATCGGGGTTCTCCGCCTGCAATCGGGCGACAACGCCGTTTAAGTTGTCCAAAACCGCCTGCTTGGAAAAGGCACGGGACTCCGTTCCGCCGTCCATGAAAAAGCTGAAATCGTCGGAATACGCACCGAACCCGACGTTCCACGTTACAAGCGAATACTCCTTGCCTGCCTCCGCCCTTTTTGACTGTTCTCCGTTTACGGCAAGAGACGTGTTCCCGATGCGATAATAGGTTGCAAATACGTAGACCGCATAGCTCGCCACGACGAGAACGAGCGCAAGCAAAACGCAAAGAGCCGCAATGAAGATTCTTTTGATCGCCTTATTCATCCCGAGTCTCCTTCTTTTCCGTATCGTAGGTAAGCGGCACGCCGTAGTTGGATTCGTAGCACGCTTTCATGCTGTCGAACGCCTGTTCGCACAGTATGTCCGCACACTTGCGTTCCGGTATGGATTCGTCGGGGAAAATGGGCGGAAGAATCTCCAGAACCATTCTCTTTTTCAGGTGCAGGAATTTGCGCAGGGGCGTCATTTCCCAACGCATGAAAACGGGCACGACGGGCGCTTTGTATTTTGCCGCATAGCGAAAAGCTCCCTTTTTAAAGGGGCGGGGTTTTTCGTAGCGGATCCACATGGCGTGTTCGGGATAGAAGTGAACGAGTTTTCCCTTGGCAAGCTCCGCTTCCATCAGCTTATTGAAGTTTTTCTGTGCGCTGAACGTACCGTTGAGCGGTAAAAAACCGAGCGCTTTAAAAAACGTAATGCGCCAATCCGCCTTGGCGTTGAACGCCGCGCCCGTGTGGTAAATATTGGTATTGCCCCGTATGGAATTCATGACCACGCAGTCGAGTGGATGGCAGTGATTGGAAACGGCAATACACCCCTTGCCCTTCACGCTCTTTAAATTGCTCCTGCCCCGCACCTTTAAACCGAGCGCAATATTGAGTAAGAGCCTGCGAAACAAAAAGCACACGCCCATCAAAAAACCGCGTGCGAGCTTTTCCTGCCACCGAGTGCAGTAAAATTCATAATCGGCGTCGATCGGCAAAAGATCGTCTATCCGATATTCCATGACGTCGACGTCGAACGCCCCTTCTTTCTCAAGCCGACGAATTTTCTCGTAATCAGATTCCCTCTTCTTTTTCATCGTTTTTAATCCTTTCAGGTATATATCCTTATTTTAACATAACCGTCAGAGCTTGTCAATACTTCGTTATCATTTCCGTCTTATGGAAATACAGTTATTTTTTTTGCATTGACCTGCCTGTTTTTCCCTTGTATAATGAAGCAACGGAGGTTATTTTTATGAAAAAATTATTGAGTCTGATCGCCGCAACGGCGATTGTTTCCGCCACGTTCACTACCGTGGCTTGCGCACCGCCTGCCGATATAGACCCGACGGAGCCACCCAACTCTTCCGCTTGGACGGAAAGTAGCGGCACTTCTATTGCGGAAGAGAGCAGCGATTACTCGGATTTCGTTTCCGTACCGGACGAGCCTGCGGAATCTGCGCCGGAGACTATACCGGACGAGCCGTCGGAATCGGCTCCGGATAGCGTACCGGATAGTTCCGGGGCAGCGGAACAGCCTGCGGAGCCGCTCCCCGAAGAGGTGCCCGTGATAGAAAAGGCAAAATACATATTGTGTAATGCAAATAACGTGAACGTGCGGTCGGGTCCGGGGACGGGGTATACGAGCCTCGGGCAGATAGAAACGGGCGTTGCGCTTTGCCACCTCGGCAAGGAAAACGGGTGGTATAAAACGTACTTTCAAGGAAAGACGGCTTACGTCTATGCAAAGTATACCAACGTACTGGAAATGGATACCGCCGATCAGGCTATAGAGGCGGTCATTTCGGAAGGCTACAAGGTATTGGGTACGCCGTACGTGTACGGAGCAACCCGACTGCACGACGGCACGGGGAAAATGCTCAGCGGATTTACCGCAAGTAAATTCGACTGCTCTTCTTTAACGCAGTATATGTACTATAGGGGTGCAGGGATACTTTTAGACGTTACCACGAGAACGCAGGTGAAGCAGGGCAAAGCCGTGGCAAACCGGGCTTGGAAACGGGGCGACCTGCTCTTTTTTACCAACGAATCCCGTTATAACAATACGGGCGTGGAACGAATCGGGCACGTTGCGGTCTATTTGGGCGATAATTATATTCTGCATACTTCTTCCGATTATGCAAAAATCGAAAAGATGAGCGCAAAACGCCTGTCCTACTACCTACAGGCAAGAAGATTCCTGTAATCGAAAACAGCAGAAAACGACACTTTGGAATCAAAAACCTGTATCGGCAAAAATCAAAAACGGAACGCCCCGAAAGTTTTCACTTTCGGGGCGTTTTTTAATATTCCTTTTTTGTATAGATTTCTTTTAAACGAACTATATCCGTCTTTCCGTTCGCATTCATCGGAATTGCATCCAGTAAAATCAATGCATCGGGTTTTTCGTTCGCCGCCAGGTGTTCTCTGCAATAAGCCGTCAGAAAGGCTTCCGTTGCCGAGCCGCAGTAAAAAGAGATTATCTTTTCAAACCCTTCCCGTTCGTCGTAAACGCCGACGGTAAAGGCGTTCAGGACGCCGTCCGCCTGCAAAAGCGTCTTCGTGATTTCCAAGGGGTCAACATTTACGCCTTTACGGATAATAATATTCCGTTTTCTGTTTTTATAGAATACGAATCCGTCTTCGTCCACGTAGCCGATATCCCCGGTATGCAACCAGATTTCCCCGTCGTGCTCCTGTTTTACTATGGCAGTTAATTCCGGATTACCGAGATATTCGGTAAAAACGGCGTCGGATTGCACGCATAACTCGCCGACAATTCCACGCGGTTGCAAAATACCGTTTTCTATGACTTCGATGCGCACGCCTTCCAAAGGACATCCCACGCTATTCGCTTTTTGTTTTTGCGATTGACTCACGCAAGCAATTGCAACCGACTCTGTCAAGCCATATCCCGTAAAGAAGCAATTCAAACCCGGAACCTGATTCATTTTGTCCAAAACGGATTGCGGCATAAAATCTCCGCCGCAAATACCGGCTTCCATTGTCTTTAACTTGGGCAGATAGGGACTTTCCGATATCGCTTTGAATACAATGGGTACGGCACTGAATCCCATAACTTTATTCCGAAACAGTTCCCTTCCGATCGTCTTTAAATTAAATTTGATTCGCAATATCTGCGTAAAATGCAACGTAAACGGAAGGTGCATACTGTTAAAAACTCCGGTACAATAGAACAGCGGAATCGCACAGTAGAAATTTCGGTTTTGTTCAGAAAAATTCGGCAGACTCAACGCCGCCCTTCGTTGACTTTCGTTGATGACGGCATTCGAAAAAACAACTATGTTCTGCATTCCCGTTGTTCCGCTCGTCATCAGATAACACACCGTTTCCCAAGCTAAGCCGTTCGGATCCGGACATTCCTGCAACGGACAAGGTTGCAATAATTTTGAAAATTCCGTATACTGCGTGTTTTTAAAAAACGTATGTGTTTTGAGTCCGAAAAGGCATCCTTCTGATAATCCCATTGCATTTTGCAACCGAACGCAAATCACCTGTACGCCTTCCAACCGATTTTTCCGTAAAAAGGCCTCTGAGGTAAACAGAATACAACTGTTTACTCTTTGCATCGCTTCCTGCAGTTTTTCGGAAGGTAGCAAAGGACTGACGATAAACGCAATCGCCCCGATTTTACTCAACGCATAGAATAAAATTTCTTCCTGCGGACAATTCGGTAAATGCACGGTAACGACCGTTCCCCGCCCTACGCCCATCCGCTTTAAATGCTCGGCGCAATAATCAATTAATGTGAAAAACTGGTTATAAGTCCATTTCCTGCCATAATACCGAAGGGCGATATGTTGCATAAAATCGGCATTGCACCTTCGGATATATTCATAGACCGTCGTCTTACAATTTTGCTCTATCATTGTTTTACCTGAATTTGATCTG
>CAMAGA010000050.1 GCA_945833955.1 uncultured Clostridia bacterium | reverse complement strand
ACGTATGTGGTAATATATAGAAGCATAATTATACTGAATATACATATATTTTGTATACTCAGTATAGGCAACAAAAAAAGAAATTAGTTTTTCAAAGGAGTAAAAATATGAAGAAGAAGATCATTTTAGCAGTATTACTGTTTCTTCTTACCATGGCTCTCGTTGGTTGCGGTATCACGATTCCGGGCGGCGATTCCTCTTCGTCGAGCAATTCGGCAACGAGTTCGGAAGCCCCGGCAGAATCTTCCGCCAACCCCGGTTCCAGTAAGGAACCCGATAGTCAATCCGATTCCTCTACCGTCAGCAGTAGCGGATACGATGACAGCGTAGAAGCTGCGGCTGCCGCTTTGGATAAAGCCGTAAAAGGTCTTGGGCTGAACTATACGGTTTACTATCAGGATTACAGCAACTACGGTACGGAAGACTATTATCACTATTACGTAAACCCGACGGTAACGCTTTCGGAATTTACGCAGAGCGGCTACACGCTGTATACGTTGAATAACGTTGCAGGCACGTACTACTATCAGAGATCGGAACTCGGCTACTGCTCGATCGGTTCTGCCGGTTACGTAGGGGATGCAACCGAATTCAACAGCTATTTTGAATTTGCATCCTTCCTGACCGATGAAATCCGGGACAGCAATTTCATGACGTACGATCAGGGTATCTTTGAATTCGATAACGGTGAATCCTGCTATATCTTTGAATGTAACGAACAGCACGTACTGAAAGCTATGTCCTTGCTTTGCGACTTTGAACCTGCCGCAAACGTATTCCTGTACGTATCCTGCAAAACCAACAAGCTCCTCGGGTTCAACCTCATTGATGCAAATCAGCAGGCGATTGCCATTGCAACGATCGGCGATATCGGTACGACCAAGGTGGACGTACAAGGCTTCACCGATATGACGCAGGAAGAAGAATTCAATGCGGCTATGGCTTCCGTAGGTATGAACTACATTACCAACTACGAAGACGATCAGGGCAGCCAGTGTACGTATACCACGGCTTCTACCTTCTATTCCGTAGAAATGGGCGGCGGCTACCGCTTGTTGCAGGACGTTATGTACGGTTATAACTACGATCCCGCGACGAACCTTGCAACGGTTCTGACGGACGAAACGGGTGAAAACGTTCTCGTTTACGGTAACTATGATACATATCGTTCCTACTTCGATACGTCTGTTGCATTCCCTTATGAAAAGTTCCAGTACGTTACTACCACTGCGGACGGTTGGTTGCAGTTTGCTTCCAACGATGCGGACGTACTCAATGCCGCTTCCTTGCTTTGCGACTACGGCGCAACGGATTTTGCCACTATTTCCATTTTGATCGGCGAAGGTAAGTTCATCGGTTATATGCTGTATACCTCCGACGCAAGCAGTTATGAAGACTACAGCGTTCTTGCTTACTTCTCCAACGTAGGTAAAGTCGAGCTGGACTTCCAGTTTGAATTCGGTAACCTTTTGGTTCCCGCTACTCCGGAAGAAAGATTGGATTATGCTCTGGAAATCGCAGGCATGAACTATATGATCGGTCTTTCCAGATACGACGGCAACAATAACCAGATCAACTGCTGGACGGCTGTACAGGAAAACTTGATTCTTTTCAATTTCTATATGGAAATCGAAGAAGAATTGGTTGGCTATATCCTGTATGAAAATGCATGGTATGCGTTCTCTTACGATGAATCCATCTATACGGCTACCATCAAGAGCACGAACGTTATGAGCCGTGATTCCGGCTATATGAATGATTACTTCAATCTGACTACCCGTTTCCAGCGCGACCGTTTTGAATATACGGGCAAATTGGAAACTTCCGGCTACGTACTCGACAGATGGTACAGCGATAATGCAGACGTTCTTACGACTGCCGCCGCACTTTGCTGCTTCAGCAGAACGGCAAACAAGGTAACGAATATCGAACTTCTCGTAGACAGCAGCACGGGTCTGTTGTTCGGTTACTACCTCTACAGCGAAGACGGTTTGATTGCAATCGCAGGTTTCGAATTCTTCAACAGCAACGAAATCGAATTTGACGATATCATCTTCAAGGGTGCGGATATCGTTCCCGATGCGCTTGCCGCAGAACGTAACTTCGGCAAGGAATCCAATCTGGTAGCGGACGTCAATTACTGCGACTAACGAAAAGGGTTGCCGAGCTTTCATTAAGCTTGAATACGGCATCGCTTTATAGCAAGTTATGAAAAGGAAAAGCACGCTTTCTTTCCATTCCGAAAAGAGAGCGTGTTTTTTTGTATGCGTATAAAAACAGGCGGATGCTTCCGAATCGGTTGCATTATGCGAATTGTATGTTTTTTGAACTGCCCGCAGGGGTGCGTCCGCCTTGCGTTGCCGTTCCCCATCGTGCGCTGTTCCCCACCATGCGGCGTTCCCTGTTGTGCGCCGTTCCCCATTGTGTATCGTTCCCTGTTGTGCGCCGTTCCCCATTGTGTATCGTTCCCTGTTGTGCGGCGTTCCTTACTGTACGCTCTTCTCCTGTTGTGCGGCGTTCCTTACTGTATACTCTTCTCCTGTTGTGGGGTGTTCCTCGCCGTGCGCCGTTCCCCGTTGTATGCTATTCTTCGCCGCATGTCATCTCTCAGTGTACGACGTTCCTCTCCGTAGTTCTGTGATATAATAGAAATCCGCCCGAAAATCCGGGCGGATAATTTTATACGTAGAATGTTGATCGATATAATAATGCGTATTAATCACCGTGTTTGTGTAAATTAGGATTCATACACATAAAAATAAGACGATGGTTAAAAAATGCCATCGTCTTTGGAGCTACTAGGCAGATTCGAACTGCCGACCTGCTGATTACGAATCAGCTGCTCTACCGGCTGAGCCATAGTAGCATACCCATGAATTCTCTTTCGTTGAATGCAAGAAATATTATACACTCTTTTCAGAAAAAAGCAAGCGTTTTGCACGGGTTTTTTAAAAAATTTTTTGTTTTTTCAGAATTATTTTTATCCTCTGCGGAACTACCTGCACGGTCAATTTTCCACGGTCTCCCCGTTCGCCGTCGTAGTCCCAAACGACGCTTTCCTCTACGGAAAATACAAATTTTTTCCCGAATATCCGGATTACGTCCTTTTCCGCCACTTTATAGCCGAAGAGGAAAAAGCGGATTACGGAAAGGTAGGCGCATAGTTTACGGAACCGTTTCCTCCTTTTTTGGGCTTTGACTATGGCAACTTCTATCCGGTTGTCTTCCATGCTCCCTGTTCCGTTTACGGGGAAGCCGGCAACGCTTTTGCCGTTCATCACCAAAACCAGCACGGCGGAAGTTTCCACGGTTTGCGTATCGCTCGTTGCCCGAACCCAAAAAACGGGCAGCGGTTTATTGCGTTTGAGTGCCTCCACGGCGTAGGCAAGTTTGCCCATCACTCTTTTTTTGGATTGTGCCGTGGTATAAGTGGCTTCCGTAAAAACGCCTGCGGCTACGATGTACATGGCGTAATGCGTGCCGTTGATTTGCATACAATCGCAGTAGTGCGGCGTTCCCTGTAAAATAGTGCGCAAAGCGCCTCGTATCGTGCGGGGGATTTTGAGGGAGCGTGCAACGTCGTTTACGGTGCCGCAGGGGATATACCCGATTGTCGGGGGATGGGGCATGGGTGCAAAGGCGTTGACGATTTCGTTAAAGGTGCCGTCTCCGCCGGCAAAAACGATCGTATCGTAGTTTTTTGCAAATTGATCCGCATTCTTTACGATATCCTTGGCGGCTTGGGTGGCGTATACATCCACGACTGCATATTTTTTTAAGAGCTTTTTGCGGATATAGGGCAGCTTTTTTTCTACGCAGCTTTTGCCGCTCATGGGGTTATAAATAAAAACACAATTCATATACAACAGTATAGGGCGAAAAAACTTTTTATATAACGTTTTTTATTTCCATTTATAAAATTCTCCAAAACGGGAGATATTTATAGATAATAATTGACAAAAAAATGTCTGTATGTTACAATGAAAGGGAACGATTTCCAAAAAAAATCCAAACCAATGAAACAGGAGAATGCTATGTCAATCCGTTATCCCGAGAATCCTCATTTCAATCCGCTCGTTCTGCGAGTGGGAGATTACAAAGAGTATAAAGAAAGCTGGGCGCATGATCCTTCCTTGTTTGAAGATGACGACGGCACTTTTTATTGCTTTTCCACCGACGCTTTCCGCGCTCCGAACGGATATCAGATCCGCAAATCGACGGATCTTATCCATTGGGAATACGTCGGTTCCGCATTCGACCTTGCCAACTCCAAGGAAGCGTACGCAAGGGGGGAAGCTTACGATAAATTCAGCTGTCTGCAACCGGCGTATAACTGGAGCCTGACCAAAAAGAGCGAATCCGCACTGCAAATCTGCACGAAGGAAGACGGCAGTATGGGCTTCTGGGCTCCTTACGTTACCAAGGGCGCAGACGGCAGGTATTGGCTGTATTTTGCCCTGACGGGTTATTTTGGCGGTTCTAAGTCCTGTATAGGCGTTGCCAAGAGCGACAAAGTGACGGGCCCCTATAATTTTGAGGAGCTGATTGTTTGCTCGGCGGCAAACTGGCGCAGCCCGAATGCGATTGACCCGCAGATCGTATACGATGCCGCGGGAGAAATGTACATGGTTTACGGCTCCTACGGATTGGGGCTGTACCTGATTGCCTTGGATAAGAATACTGGGCACAGAAAGGACGGTTATACCCGTAAGGATTACGATCAGGGGAAATGCAGCTTCGGGGAATATTTCGGCAAGCATCTCGCTTCCGGGTCCATCGAAGGTGGCGTTATCAAGTACCACGAAGGGGTAGACGTATTGGATCGGGCAACGGGTAAATGGACGAAGAAGAACTATTATTATCTGATGTGTTCCTTCGGTTCTCTTTCCAAAGTATACAATATGCGTTGCGGCAGAAGCGAAAATATAGAGGGCCCCTACGTGGACGTAAACGGCAATATGCTGGTGTGCGCAACGGACGTGGGCTCCGGAAACAAGCAGATGGGTTCCTTTATCTGGGAAGACACCAAAATCGACTTTTTCTGCCCGGGACACAACGATATGCAAATTACAAGCAAGGGCATCAACGTTATTTCCTACCATTGCAGAACGCACGGCGTGGACTTAAAACCCATACTTTCCATTCCGGCACCGGACGGCAAAAAACGTACTCGGGTTACCGCAAGCATGAAGAAGAACTTCTGCCCGCACTTCCTGTTTATCAGCCAATATACGTTCAACTCGGACGGCTGGCTGGTTATGAATCCCAATCGCTATGCCGGGGAAGAATTGCAACCCGTAACGAGCGAGGAATTCATCGACGTTTCCGACGGCGAGTTCAGTATGGTTTTATTTAAACAGGACGCCGAACAGGAAAAGACGACGCAGGCAAAGCGAGTCTATTTGACGAACGACGGCAAAATTACGGGCGCCTATCGCGGTACGTGGAAAATGTACGGCAAAAACTATATCGAGATTTGCGTCGAGCATGAAGTTTACAGAGGCGTAGTCATGCCGGCGTGGGCGGAAGCGCAGAATCATGCCTGCCTTTGCGCAACGCTCATGGGGGAACGGTTCGGCATGGCAATGTATCTGAACAGCTATTACCGTGCGGAGGACCTTTTGGACGGGCAGTCGTTAAACGCAAAAATACAAGGGTAAAAAATTCAAGACAATTCTGCCGATCCTATAATGATATTGGAGGGGAATATGAAAAAAATATTGGTAACGGGCGGCGCCGGTTATATCGGCAGTCATACCGTATTGGCATTACACAAAAAAGGGTACGACGTGGCGATCGTGGATAATTTGTCGACTTCCTGCAAGGGGAGCGTAGCGGCTTTGGAAAAGCTGACGGGCAAATGCATCCCTTTTTACGAGACGGATATCCGCAACGAAGAAGAAATGACGGATATTTTAAAAAGGGAACACCCGGACGCCGTCATACATTTTGCGGCTTTTTCGCTGGTGGGGGAGAGCGTAAGCAATCCGCTGAAGTACTATGAAAATAACCTGTACGGCACGGAAAAACTGCTCAAGGCAATGCTGACGGCAGGGACGGACAAGATCGTTTTCTCTTCCACGGCGGCAGTTTACGGAGAACCGAAACACATTCCGATTGTAGAGACGGACAAAACGGAGCCTACCAATCCTTACGGCGAAACCAAGCTGGCAATGGAAAAAATGTTCCGCTGGACCGCCAATGCAGGCAACCTTTCCTACGTATCCTTGCGCTATTTTAACGCTTGCGGCGCCGATGCAAGCGGTTTGATCGGCGAGGCGCATAATCCGGAAACGCACCTGATTCCCTGTATTTTGCGCGTTGCAAACGGGCAGGAGCAATTCGTTCGGATATTCGGTACGGATTATCCCACGGCGGACGGCACTTGCGTGCGGGATTATATTCACGTAACCGATCTTGCCGACGCGCACGTACTTGCCGTGGAATACCTTTTGGGCGGCGGAAAGAGCGATATATTCAATTTAGGGAACGGCCAAGGCTTTTCCGTGCGGCAAATCGTGGAGACGGTTCGTGCCGTTACGCATCATCCCATTCCGCAACAAATCGCACCTCGCAGAGCGGGCGATCCTGCGGTGCTTGTCGCTTCGAGTCAGAAGGCAAGGGAAGTTTTAGGGTGGAATCCGCAGCTTTTCCGCCCGCAAGATATCGTAGCTTCGGCTTGGAAGTGGCATCAGACGCACCCGAACGGCTATAAAAACGAACCGTAAAGCGTTTCGGAAATGGCTTTCGGATAAGAAACGGCAAGCCCGAGCGGCAGTTTTCAGGCGATTCGGAAAACAAGCGCGGGAACAAGAGACGGTAGGCTGAAAGGCAGTTTTCAGCCGATAAAGCTTCGTCCGACAGAGAAAACAGAATGAATAATTCCACTTCCGCAGCTCATCGGAGGTGGAATTTTTTTTGGATGCAAGCGGTTTTATAGGGCGTTATAAGTACGGTGGAGGGGGGGGAAAGTGCCGCCGATTCTTTTTTGGGTGCAGAAGAAAAAACGTATTGACAAAAGAGAGTATTCCGATTATAATAAAAGGTAGAAAACGTATGCTGTGAGAAAGCGGTATAAATTCCGATTTCTTCCGCACGGGATACACTATGCAACGAAACAGGACGGGAGGTAAAAGATGAACGTACATAAAGAAAACGGAGAAGTGTGGGAAATGTATGCGCCGCTTGAAGAAAATCTGGGATGTTGGAGGAAGGGCGTTTATTTTACGAAAGAAGTGGCTCAGCATCTTCTGGAACGGAAAAGACTGAAAGAATGGTGCGATCAGGTGGACGGATGGATGGATAGAATGCGGGATATCGCTCTGGAAGGGAAGAGGAATTGCGTGAATGAGTTGGATTGGAAAGTTTTTTCCCATGACGAGGAATTTCTCAATTCCCTCGGCACGAAAGAGGATGAAGGAATCTATCTGTTATGCCGTATTGCAACAGGGCGGGTGCGCTCGGTGCAGGACGTGAGAGCGGAAGCATTGCAGATTCTTGTGGACAGGAATTACGTGGTCATTCAGGGCGACGTACCCGTATGCACGGAGGAAGCCAGATCGGTCAATCTGTTCCGTGTCTGGTAAGAGGTGGCAAAATGGATTGGAAGGAAATATATCCCGTGTTGGCGGAGTACCCGAACGTGGTGGATATGGAAAGGCTCAACGCCGCTTTGACCGAACTGTTTGACTCGCTGCAGAACAAGTACGGGATGACAAAGACGGAAGCCTTTCTCGTTATAAAAGATGCGGCGTATCGGCTGTATTTACAGAGAAAGGATGCGTAAAAAGGGAAAGGATTGCAGTATGATCGGTAAAAATCAAAAAGTATTCTTATGGGTGTTATTTGCGCTTACCGTTTTAGGGACGTTTATTCCGGATATATTGCGGCAGTTGGTTGCCGTGGAATTTCCGGAAGACGTTCGGGAAGAACGCGGGGCGTTGGCGGCTCTCCTTGTTTGGTTATGGGGTAAGATGCTCGTTTCCTCTTGGGTATATGCGTTTTCTCTGCCGATGAAAATCTCCATGATCTGGATGATCGTTCTTTTGGTATTGGCTTACGGAAAGGACAGTCTGGTAAAATGGATAATGATTGCGGATGCCGTTCTGCATGGAATATTGATCGTATCGTGGAGTATCATCGCCGGTTTTGTTTTTGCTTCCGAGCAGGATCAAACACCTGTGCTTTGCTTTATCGGTATATTGTTCGTGCTGAATCTGGCAACGTTTATTTCGGAGCTCGTGTTTTTGTCCGCAAAAAGGGCAAGCGGAACGTCGCATGGAATGGGCAGTACTTAGTGGAATATTCGGATGTAAAAAAAATCGTAGTTTCCCAAAAGCGGAAACTACGATTTTTATCGTCGGTGCAATATTTACAAAAAAGTATTTGTGTATAAAACGGGGCAACGGGCGTGACTCAAGGATAGTTTTAACGTTTGCCGGCAAACAGATAATAGATAACGGCAAACAAGGGTATAGCCGTAAAGTAGCTTCCGGGTGCCAGAACGAATTTCCAGAAGGCGGATAAACCGGTTCCTTCCGTCAGGGTGAGTGCAAATAACAGCAGAATCGTAGCCAAAGCGCATACGGAAAGGAAGCAAGTATAAAATATATGCCTCTTTTTAAACGAACGGGCAGAACTTTCTTTATAGTGCAATGCCTTGGCGGTAATGGAAGCGCAAAGTGCGACGCCGCCTGCAATCAGACCGGAGTAAACCAGCCAATTCATTTCATACTGCAGAACGTTATAGAGGAATACGACTGCCAGCGTCAGAATGCCCAGATACACGAGCGTGCAGGCAGAGGTTTTTAAAAGAGCGAGTCCTTTATCGAAGAGCGCATAAGAGGCGGTTGTTTCTTTGACGTCCGGGTAAGACGCGTTCGCGGTAGATTTTTGCGCCGTAGTGCGATTTCCGTATTGATAGGGGATAGACGTCATTTCCGGATAGAGTGAATTGTACGGCGTAGAGTTCTCGTTGGAGAAAACGGGTCGCTTTACCGAATCCTGTGCCGCTTGCACGGGATTTACGTTTTTACGGAGCAGTTGATGATAGACGATCGGGTTGCTGTCTGTGTTTGTGGGCGGAGGGGGCGTCTGCTGCGGCGCGGTCGGCACGATTTTTTCAATATATACGGGTTTTTCAATCGTGGTATAAACGGGGCGTGGAATTTCCAGATAGGAAGGTTTGTCTACGTAGACGGTCTTTTCGCGGATTCGTTCCACGGGGACTTCCTGTACGACCACCTTTTCCACAATGACCTCTTTTACGACTTCCACGGGTTTTTCCACAATCTTCTCTACGACCTTTTCGACCTCGACTTCCTTGACGACCTCAACCTCTTTGATGACTTCCACAGGCTTTTCTACGATCTTTTCGACTTCGACTTCTTTAATGACCTCCACAGGCTTTTCGACTATTTTTTCAACTTCAACGTCTTTGATAACCTCTTGTATAATGTATTGAATGACGGGAACTTCCTTTACGAAAGGAACAGTCTTGATAATTTCCTTTTCCACGGGAACTTCCCGAACGACTTCCACGGGTTTTTCAACGATTTTCTCGACGGGAATTTCCTTTACGATCTCTTTTGTCTCGTATTGAATGACGGGGACTTCCCGGATAAAGGGCACGGGAATTTCCACTTCCTTTTCCACGGTAACTTCCCGAATCAATTCGAAGAGCTT
>CAMAGA010000049.1 GCA_945833955.1 uncultured Clostridia bacterium | reverse complement strand
ATCTGTCAGACGGCTGATGGAAAGACGTACAAAGTTCGTGATATCAAGCTCAACGATGCAAAATATCTAAAGGAGAATATGGAATATGAATTCAGGATCAGGACAGAGTTATATGGACAAGCTCAAAGCGAAGAATACGCCGTTAGCAATACAGGAAGAACTGCGGAAGGAAGCACGGGAACAGACAGTTCCGATGGTGCAGATCAGCGCCGAGGAATGGATGCGGCTAACCGAAACGCTACACAGAATGGAGGCTCTGTCAGCGGTGCTGTCGGCACAGAAAGCGGTTCTGTCGAGCGAGGCGAGCAAATACACCGAGAAGATGATGAAGGCAGCAGAGGCACAGAAAGAGGCGACGGAGAAGGCTCTGCACAAAATTACGAGAGAAGCGACCGAACAGGTTGGGAAAGCGAGCGAGAGAGCTTCAAAAGTTATCGACAGAAGAACACGTCGGGACGAAGCGATATGGTTTCTCCGTCTCGCACTTACGTTCATCCCAACAATACTGATACTGCTTTTATGGGTATACGTGGGATTGCGAATCTGACCGATTTATTAGAGGACGGTGAGGAATCCAATGAAGAAAAAAGGCAGAGAGAAGCGAGAAACGCAGGCACTGCTGTCGGAGTTCTCGTGGGCGGCGCCGTAAGTGCTGTAATAGAATTGACTCAACCAAAGCCATCGCCTACGGATGATGCTGACAATGACGAGGACGAAGGATTTGATATAACTATGTGAGAAAGGAAGAAAGAATGACTTGGAAAGAATTTAAGAAGCGTGTAATAGAAATACTTACCGATGACAGTTCCGGCTTTTTAACGAATGAGGAATGTGAAAAATGGAAGGAACAGCGGAAAGAACGTGCCGAGTTAGAATCCGAGCGGAAGCGTCAGGAACAACAATTGCTTGACACATGGTTTGAGCAAGAGGAATACATCAAGGGCAGTTGGTAGAAACGGCTGTGGCTACGGCTGGTGTATGCAATAAAAGATACTCATGGAGAAGGCAGATTGCCGGACTTCGTAGCAAAAGATATCGCACGCTGTCTGCCGCCGAGCATCATTGCGTATTTTGAAAGCGAAGAAGGTAAGAAAGCCTTTGCAGAGTGGATGGAAAAGAAAAACATACTGCAAAACGAGAGCTTCGCAACGCAAATCAAAAAGGACGGGGAATAACCTCGTCCCAATGCATTTCAGGCGTTTTCAGCCTCTGAATTCATATAAAAAAAGAATCCGAACACCCTGTTTGTTACAAAGTAGTTCGGATACGTTTGTTTTGGTGACCCTGCAGGGAATCGAACCCTGGATTGCGCCGTGAGAGGGCGCCGTCTTAACCGCTTGACCACAAGGCCTTATCCTTTTTTCAGCTTTATTATTATAGCATAGGATATTTCCTTTGGCAAGCATTTTACCTCGTTTTTATAAAAAAATTTATTTCTTTTTTCCCTTGGCTTCCCGTATCTTTTGCACCGTCGCCTCATACCCCCGATTGCTCGGAACGTAATATACCTTATCCTTTAAGGAATCGGGCAGATACTGCTGCTCCACGTATCCGCCGTAGTCGTGCGGATATTTATAGTTCCTGCTCTGCGCTTTCGTCTCCCTGTCCCCGAACGTGTTGTCCTTTAAATAAGGCGGAATGTTATCGTCCCGAACTTCCACTGCGTCCCGTTTGGCGGCGTACATCGCCTGCACCACGGAATTGGACTTCGGGGCTTCGCACACGTAAATAATCGCTTCCGAAAGCGGAATGAGCGCTTCCGGCACGCCGATCTTTTCCAAAGCGTACATTGCCGATGTCGCCATCTGCAAGGCGCGGGGATCGCTCATGCCCACGTCCTCCGCAGAATGCACCACCAGCCGACGGGCAACCAGCATCGGGTCGCATCCGCCCTCTATGAGTCGCATCGCATAGTATAATGCGGCGTTGGCGTCGCTGCCGCGCAGGGACTTACAGAACGCCGATAAAATATCGTAATAGGAATCCTCGTCAAAGGAAAGCGCCTTGCGCTGAATGGACTGCTCCGCATCCGAGAGCGTAACGCGTATTTTGCCGTCCTGCCCCGGCGGCGTAGTGAGTACCGCCAGTTCCAGAGCGTTATACGCCATGCGCAAATCGCCGCCTGCCGTTCCGGCGATATGATCCAAGGCTTCCTCCGAAACTTCCGTATCGAACTTGCCCAATCCCTTGCGGCGGTTCGTCAAAGCCCCTTGCAGTGCGCCCTTGATTTCCGCCACGGAAAGCCGCTTGAATTCAAATACCCGACAACGGGAAACGATTGCGGGCGTCATGGACGCAAACGGGTTTTCCGTAGTAGAGCCGATGAAGATGATCGTGCCCTGCTCTATGGCAGGCAAAAGACTGTCCGACTGCGTTTTATTGAACCTGTGGCATTCGTCCAGAAGCAGATACGTGCGTTTGCCGTACATCCGGAGCGTATCCCGCGCCTGCTCGCACGCTTTTTTTACGTCCGCCACGCCGCTCTGCACGGCGTTGAGTTTGATAAATTCCCCGTTGGTTGTGGCGGCAATGATATTTGCCAGCGTGGTTTTGCCGCAACCAGGCGGCCCCCAGAAGATGCAGCTGCCCAGACGGTCGAGCGAAATCGCCCGACGCAACAGACTGCCGGGCGCAACGATATGATTCTGCCCGATAAATTCGTCCAACGTGTTTGCCCGCATACGTTCCGCAAGCGGTTTGGTTACGTTTTCATTGCCGGTAAAGTCGAAAAGATCCATAAATTTTATCCTTCCTGATCATAACGAATACAAAAGCGGACATACACTACCGTATGAAACACCGCATAAAAAACCGCATACACAAGAGAATCCGCATTCGCATCCTGCCCGTGCTTGCCATCATCGCCGTTTTAGCCTATATCCTGTTGCTGTTCCTTTCCCCGAAGCGATACGTGGCCGCCACACTCCGAGGCATTTCGCTTTGGGCGACAAGCGTTTTACCCTGCATATTCCCCTTTTTGTTCTGCACCGCCATCTTAAATAAGACGGGTGCCATGGATAAATTCGCAAGGCTGCTTGCCCCGATCGCCCGATTCCTGTTCAAATTAAGCGGCACTTCCGCCGCCGTACTCTGCGTCAGCCTGTTTTGCGGCTACCCCGTGGGAGCGAAATTACTTTCCGACCAAGTGCGGCAAGGCAACCTATCCGCAGGCGAAGCGCAAAAGGCAAGCTATATCTGCTCGACTTGCGGTCCGCTGTTTCTGATCGGCACGGTCGGTTCGGGGATGTTCGGCTCCGTCCGCTATGGGTTGATCCTCGTCCTTTGCAACCTCACCGCCGTACTCCTTACGGGAATTTTATTCCGCTTTTTGCCTACGCCTGCCGCAAAAGCCTGCACGCCGCAACCGAAAAGAGGGAACCTCCTCTACGAGAGCATGACGGAATCCGTCCTTTCCATTCTCTGCGTGGGTGGATTCATCGCCCTGTTCGGCACTGCCTCGCTCATGGCGGCGGACTTAAAACTCTTTGCCCCGCCGGAAAAGCTCCTTGCCCCTCTGTTCGGCGCTTCCGTTGCCAAAACCTTGCCCGAGCTTTGCATGGAAATGACGCACGGCGCGGCGGAACTTGCCAACGTAAAAAGTCCGTTTGCCCTGCCTTTGGTTGCCTTTGGCGCAACGTTCGGCGGAGCGTGCATCCTGTGCCAGCAATACGCCTTTTTAGCGAACGCCAAAGTGCGTTTTTTGCCTTTTTTGGGGGTGAAGCTTCTGCAAGGCGTACTCGCTTTCGTGCTGTGTTATTTTTTAGTATAATCCCTTGCGCCGAAAATCCCCGTGCCGATGCGCACCATATTGCTTCCGTGCGCAACGCAGAGCCTGTAATCTCCGCTCATGCCCATGGAAAGATAGCGGATATTCGGGTCGGACAGCTTTGCTTTTTCATACAGCGACCGCATCTTTTGCACGAGGGAGACAAGATACGCTTCGTCTTCGGAAACGGGCAGCATCGCCATAAATCCGAGAATGCGCAAAGAAGGAACGGATTTTAATGCCTGATAGCGTTCCCAAATCTCCGCATAGGAAAAGCCGCCCTTCGTTTCCTCGTTGCCGATATTCACCTGCAGGAGAATATCGGATACCACGTTTGCTTTTTGGGAGCGTTTGGCAATCTCCTCCGCCAGCTCCATCCTGTCCACCGAGTGGAAAAGGTACGTTTTGCCCACGAGATACTTGACTTTATTCGTCTGCAGATGCCCGATGAAATGTCGGTTTGCGCCCTGTACCGCATCGAATTTTTCCACAAATTCCTGTACTTTATTCTCCCCGATATCCCGAACGCCCGCACGAATGGCAAGGTTGATGTCTTCCGCACTCTGCGTCTTGGTTGCCGCCACCAGAACGACTTCTTCCCCGTAAGGGTTGCCTGCGGCAAGCTCCGCTAAAACTTCCTGCACGTTTTGCTCTATCATTCCGCATCCTCCTGTAACAGCGCTTCCAAACGGTTTTGCAACGACGCAATCTCCGCTTCCAGTTCCTCCCGTCTTTTGCGGACGAACATCCCCCGTAAGCTTTCCGCTTGCTGCTGTTTTTGCCGCATTTCCTGCAAAATGCTTTGTTTTTTACTTTCCGTCTCCTGATATAGGACGTATATACCGTTCTTCCAGCCACGGTCCCACTTGGCGGTGCGTTGTTTTGCGCCGCAGATAACCACACGCACACGGCAATCCGCAAAGGCGTTTTCCCCAACAAACTGCACCGTTTCCGAAATTTCAAATACGCCTTCCAACTGCAATGCGCCCATAAACGCCTTTTCGCCTATCCGCTGTAAATTTTCGGGCAGAGGCAAAACGGCAATTTTTTTACCTTCCGCCGTGTCTTCCACCGCCTTTGCATAGGGCACGTTCTTCCTGCCGCAGACGGAAAAATACACGAGCGACGTGCAGTCCCGAAAGGTATTTTTACCGATTTCCTGTAAAGCCTCGTTCCATTCCACCGCCCACAGCGCAGTGCAACCTCGGAAAAGTCCTTGCACACGCTTTACCTTGGGCGGAATATTGGCGGTTTTTAAGGCGGTACAGTTTTCAAATACAGCCTTGCCCAATTCCGTTACGCCGTCCGGAATGCGAATCTCCTGCAATGCCGTACACCCGGCAAAAGCGCGTTCCCCGAAAATGAGCGACTGCGTAATAAATTCCACCCGTCCGAGGGCGGTACAGCCGGAAAATGCCTCCTTGCCGATGCCGATGATTTTGCGGGGCAACGTGATGCTTGCAAGCGACGTACACCCCTTGAACGCAAAATTCCCGATGGCGGTTACGTTGTCCGGCAGGCGGATTTCCTCTAAACTCGTACACCAAAGGAAGGTAAAATCGGAAATAGTCGTTAAAGACAACGGCAAAATAACGGTCTTCAGATATTTGCAACGGGAAAATAAGTTTTCCGGCAAACAGGTAACGCCCTCCGGAATCGTAACCCGTTCGATATCCAGCGCAACGTTCTCGTCGTTTTCAAAGGCGTGCGGATCGATTTCCGTTACGCCGACGGGGATGACCACGTCCGTATTGCCGCCCCGATATTTGCGCAGGTAGTTCCCGACGATGTCGAAATCGTCGTTAGCAAGCCCTTCCTCCGCGCGGCGTTCCACGGCACGGGGAAAGAGCTCCCGATAGTATGTATTTTCCGCCGTGCGCAAAAACGTTTGCAACGCCTGCTTTGCCCGAGCGGCAATCACCTCTCCCCCGCATTCGGGGCAGACCGTCCTGCGAACGCCGTCGTCGATTTCCAACGCACAGCCGCAGGACAAACAAAACCCTGCCGATTTCCCCATATTCTCCCTCCTTCTCTCCTATCCGATCTCCCGACCGTCCGTTTCTCTTTTGCGAAAATGGTCGGTTCAAAACTCCGTCAACGGACGATTGCCCCTTCGGAAGCGGAAGCAACCGTTCTTCTGTATCTTGCCAGATACCCGTCCGCCTTTTTTACGAGCGGTTGCCATGCCGCTCTCCGCTTTGCGATCTCCTCGTCGGAAATGCGCAATTCGATTTTGCAGGCAGGGATATCTATGTCTATCCAATCGCCGTCCTGCACCAAGCCGATGAGTCCGCCTGCCGCCGCTTCCGGGCAGACGTGCCCGATTGCCGCACCGCGCGTTGCGCCGGAAAATCTCCCGTCCGTGAGCAGAGCGACGCTGCTTCCCAGCCCTGCGCCGACGATGGCGGAGGTAGGCGAAAGCATCTCCCGCATACCGGGTCCGCCCTTGGGTCCTTCGTAGCGGATGACCACCACGTCCCCTGCGACGATCTGCCCGCCGCTGATCGCCTGCATTGCGTCCTCTTCGCAGTCGAATACTTTTGCTCTCCCCGAATGCACGAGCATTTCGGGCGCAACTGCGCTCTTTTTGACTACGCAGCCCTCTGCCGCCAGATTACCCTTCAGTACGGCAAGTCCGCCCGTTGCGGAATACGGATCTTCCAGCGGACGAATGACGGAAGCGTTGCGCACCTTGGCATTTTTTACCAATTCGTGCATGGTACAGCCTGCCACCGTAAGCACGGAGGTATCGAGCAATCCGCCCGCTTCCAGTTCCTTGATGACGGCGCTGATGCCGCCCGCTTCGTTCAATTCTTCGATATAGGTATTGCCTGCCGGCGCTAAGCGGCAGATATTGGGAGTACGTTCGGAAATGCCGTTCATGATGTCGATGGAAACTTCCTCTTTGCCCAAACCGCACTCGTTGGCTACCGCCAGCAAATGCAATACGGTGTTCGTGGAAGCCCCGATCGCCATATCCACCGTCTCCGCATTTTTAAATGTTTTCGCCGTCAGAATATCCCGAGGTCGAATATTTTTTTCCACAAGGTTCATCACCGCCTCGCCCGTGTTCTTTGCCAACGCCAGCCTTGCGGAATACGCCATGGGAATGGTGCCGTTGCCGGGCAGAGCCATGCCCAACGCTTCCGTCAGACAGTTCATGCTGTTTGCCGTAAACATACCCGAACAGGACCCGCAGGAAGGGCAGGCGTTGCACTCAAAGTCGTCCAGCTCTTCCTTGGAAATGATGTCCGCATTGTATGCCCCGACTTCCTCGAACATGGTGGAAAGGGAAGTCTTTCTGCCGCGGACGTGCCCTGCCAGCATGGGACCGCCGGAAACGAAAGCGGAAGGGATATTCAGTCTTGCCGCCGCCATGAGCATACCCGGTATGATCTTGTCGCAGTTTCCCACGAATACGCAGCCGTTGAAGGCGTGTGCGCGCGCTAAAATTTCACAGGAATCGGCAATGATTTCCCGGGAGGGCAGGGAATACTTCATGCCCTCGTGCCCCATGGCGATGCCGTCGCATACGCCGATCGCCGGTACGATTACGGGCTTGCCGCCTGCCGCCAGCACGCCGTCCGCCGCTGCGCGGGCAATGCGGTCGAGCATCATATGCCCGGGAATGATTTCGCTCTGCGCACAGATAATGCCGACGATGGGTTTTTCTATTTCTCTGTCCGTCCAGCCGAGCGCACGCAACAAGGAACGTTGCGGACTCATGGCGGAGCCTTCTGCAAAGATATTTTTCATAAGTTTTCTCTCCTTTTCGTTCAAAAAATACGGGAACGCCCTCTTGCTGACCTTCGTCTTGGGTACGTTCCCGTTTATTATACTATTGATTGGCGCATTTGTCAAGATTGTTTTTTCCTTTTTTCCGCTTCCTTCCTTTCGAAAAAGCCGCTTGCCACGGAAAAAACCGAGCTTCGGGAAAAAACCGAGCTTCGAGAAAAAATCGAGTGCCAAGGAGAAAGCCGCTTTAAATGAGCTCGTTATAGTCCTTTCTGTCCTTAATGCACTCTTCCCCGCGGGTGAGAGCGGTAATGCCCGTTCTCGCCATTTCCAGTATGCCGTAAGGTTCCAGCACGGCAATAAAGCCGTTGAGTTTGCTCGTCTCTCCCGTCAATTCCAAAATCATGGTATGCAAGGAGCAATCCACCACTTTGGCACGGTATATTTCCTGTATCTGCACAATTTCGGAACGGACTTCCGGTTCTGCTTTGACTTTGATGAGCAACAGCTCCCGATAGACGCTCTTGCCTTCTTCCGCAATCATGATCTTTTTTACGTCGATGAGCTTATCCATCTGTTTGAACACCTGCTCCTTGACGTATTCGTCGCCGATGAGTACGATGGTCATACGGGAAAAGGCGTTGTCTTCCGTGGCGCTGACGGTCAAGCTTTCGATATTGTAACAACGACGGGAAAACAGCCCGGAGATGCGGTTCAACACGCCGCTTTTGTTGGATACGAGCGCACTGATAATGTACTTTTGCATAGTTTTATTCCTCCATAGTGGCAATCTGCGTGTCGTACGTCTGCCCCGGCTTGATCATAGGCAAAACGTTATCGTCTATATCTATACGGCAATCGACCAAAAACGGTCCTTGGGCGGCAAACGCCCTTTGCAAAACGGGTTCGATATCCGCTTCCGAGGCGATCACCGCCCCTTCCGCACCGAAACTTTCGGCAAAGCGGACGTAATCGGTCTTCTTTTCCAGCGTCGTCTGAGAGAATCTGCGCCCGTAGAAGAGCTTCTGCCACTGCCGCACCATACCCAACGTATTGTTGTGCATGAGCAGAATGACGAGGGGCAAGGATGCCGTAACCGCCGTGGAAAGCTCGTTTAAGTTCATATTGAAACTGCCGTCCCCCGTAACCAGCACCGTTTTGCCATAGCCGCCGCCGATGCAGGCGCCGATCGCCGCACCCATGCCGTAACCCATGGTGCCGAGCCCCCCGCTCGTACAGAACGTTCTCGGTTTTTCCACGGGATAATAGAGCGCAGTCCACATCTGATGCTGCCCTACGTCCGTTGCAACCAACGTGTTTTCGGGCGCAATCTTTGCCGCACACTCCAAAATGCGCTTTGCCATGCCGTTTTCCGGCGTCTTTTCCAAGCTCCTGAATGCATTTGCTTCCGTCAGCCAGTCCTCGCTCTTTTCCGAAAGCAACGGTAAAAGGACGCGCAAAGTCGCACGGATATCCGCCATCACGGAATAGCTCGTCTTTACGTTTTTATCGATTTCCGCCGCATCGATGTCGATCTGAATCACCGTCTTCTTACCGCCGAAGCTGTCCCGATCGAGCGCAACGCGGTCGGAAAATCTCGAGCCCAAAACGATCAACGTATCTGCGGCAAGGTACGCCTTAGCCGCCGCAATCGTGCCGTGCATACCGATCATGCCGAAGAATTGCGCATGGCTCGCCGCAAAACCGCCCAGTCCCATCAAAGTAGACACTACGGGGCAACGGAGTTTTTCCGCCAAAGAGAGTACTTCCGCTTCCGCATCGGATCCGATTACGCCGCCGCCCACCATGACGACGGGCTTTTTTGCCGCATTGATCGCCTGCGCGATCTCCTGCACGCTCTCCTCGGCAACGGATTTGGGAGTATAGCGTTTTACTTCCTTTTTCGTATATTCGCAAAGTTCCTGCTGTACGTTCTTGGGGATATCTATGAGCACGGGGCCCTTTCTGCCCGAGCCTGCGATGTAGAAGGCTTCCCGCACGGTATCGGCAAGATCGTTTACGTCCCGCACGATAAAGTTGTGCTTGGTGATGGGCATGGTGATGCCGCAGATATCCACTTCCTGAAAGCTATCCCTGCCCAGCATGGAAACGCTTACGTTGCCCGTAATCGCCACGAGGGGTACGGAATCCATATACGCCGTGGCAATACCCGTAACCAGATTGGTTGCCCCCGGTCCGCTCGTTGCAATCACTACGCCCGTCTTCCCCGTAACGCGCGCATAGCCGTCTGCCGCATGGCTTGCGCCCTGCTCGTGCGCCGTCAGAACGTGGCGGATCTGCCCGTTTCTGTACAGCGCGTCGTATATATCCAATACGCAGCCGCCCGGATACCCGAAAACCGTATCCGTGCCCTGTTCCAAAAGCGTTTGAATGAGTATATCT
>CAMAGA010000048.1 GCA_945833955.1 uncultured Clostridia bacterium | reverse complement strand
GCCACCGTTTCCACGTTATCGAACCGTGCCACGACTTCATCGAGAAGATCGCCGATACCCGTGGAGTGTTCGGAAGAAATAGCGAAGGGTTCGCCTAAGCCGAGGCTGTAAAACTCGAAGATTGCGTCCGCGCGATAGTTATCCAATTTATTCACGACGAGCAATACGTCCTTTTTGCTGCGCCGCAACTTTTCCGCCACGTCGTAGTCGGAAGCGGTGATCCCTTCCTTGCCGTCCACGAAGAACAAGATTACGTCCGCCGTGTCGATGGCGACTTCCGCCTGCCGCAAGATTTCCCGCCACATGGTATCTTCCGAGCGCAGTTCGATGCCGCCCGTATCCACCATGGTAAACGTTTTGCCGTTCCACGTGGCGTCCGCATACAGTCGGTCTCTCGTAACGCCCGGTCTGTCTTCCGTAATGGAAATTTTTCTGCCGGCTACTTTATTGAAGAACGTACTCTTGCCTACGTTGGGTCTGCCGACGATCGCTACTAAAGGATTCGCCATACTCTTCACCTCCATTCGTCCGAATCGGAAGTTGCTTTTTCACCGCTGAATATCTGCCATAATCCAACGCCGCCCGTCCGATTGACGTAAACCTTTTTCTTGATTTTCTTTTTAAACTGTTTTAAAGTCATTCCGTCCAAGAATATATCCTCAAATTCCTTGAGCGTATTGGACGGAAGAATCAATTCATCAAAACAAATCCCCGAAGCAAGCACTGCGTTTACGATGTCCTGCCCCGTCAGAAGCCCCGTACAGGTAACCGTCTCCCCGAAGAACTCGTTCTTGACGGATAACACTTCCACTTTCAGTCCTTGTACGTTGCTTTCCGCACAATCGCCCACTTCCCGATTCACGCCTGCCGCACTCGTACCCGAAACGAGCAATGCCGTCTTCTTCTTTTTCAGCGTAACCGGATGCGCCGCCTGCATAAATTCCGTTACGAATCTGGTCGTCATGCCGATTCCGTTTTCGATTTGCGAGAAATCGCCGTAAAAGGAAGCGTCTTTCATCGGTCTGCCCGCCTTTATGAAGTATTCGTCCGCCGGCAAAATGAAGTTGACGCCGAATTCCGCATTCAGTCTGTCCACCAAATCCAGCAGTTCCGCCGAATAGGCGCCGTCCACGTCGGGAATATAGGTCAGCCCCTCCCGATATTTCGTGATGCCCGTAGGCACGACCGCAAGATCGACTACCTGCGGATAGTAACGGAAAAGTTCCCTTGCCGTATATTCCAGTTCCTTGCCGTCGTTCATGCCCGGCACGATGACGCCCTGACAGTGAATAAAGATGCCGCCTTCCGCCAGCGTTTGAATCTGTTTGGTGATTTTGCCTGCAAAACGGTTGCGGAGCAACTTACAGCGCAACGCCTCGTTCATACACTGTACGGAAACGTAGAGCGGAGAGAGCTTTAAACGCAACACTCTCTCGATGTCCTCGTCCGTAAAGTTGGTCAGCGTTACGAAGTTTCCGCACAACAGGCTCATGGAATAATCGTCGTCCTTGACGTACAGGCTCGGCCGCATTCCTTTGGGCATCTGATCCACGAAACAGAAAATGCATCGGTTATGGCAAGTGCGAATCGCTTCACTCGGCTCAAATTCCAAGCCGAACGGTTCGTTTTCATCCTTTTCCACCGTCAGCTCATGAATGCCGTGCTTATCCTCCACTTTTACCGTAAACGAGGATTTACTTTCGCAATAGATATAGTCCAGCTCGTCCAAGGCGTCGTATCCGTCCAGCTGTAATATTTTATCTCCCTTCTGAAAGCCGTAGGTATAGGCAGGAGAATATTTTTCCACCTTTTTTATCTGCAACATACAACATCATTATATTATAAAACGAACGGACTGTCAAACTAAAATGCAAGGCGTTTTAAAACTTCCGCCGATTTCCGCACGGGAAAAGGGCGTTCGGCCAAAGCCGAACGCCCCGAAAATCATCCTTTGAAAAACTGCATTACGCCGGAAATCGCAACGCCGCAGGAACCTAAAATAAAAAGTACCAGCGCAATTACGTACACGATCATCCAGAATTTACTGCGCTTATGTATGAGCTTGTAGGACGGTATGGCAATCGTAAACAGTATCAACAGTTCGGAAACGAGTTGCAATATATTTACGATCAGGTTGCACACCCGATTATTGGCAAGAGCCGTCAGATTGCCCACGACTGCGTGAAAGATCAGCGCAATCGCATAGACCAAAAGCGCGCAGAATGCCAGAATGCGGAATCCGCCGGGTTTGGGGAGGCTTCCGATTTCTTCCTTCCTTGCCTTTTTGTGCGCAAGCTTTTCTTCTCTTTTCCGCGCTTTTCTTTCCATTCTTTCTTCTTCTTTGATTCTTTCCCTTTCGGAATGTTCCGTTCTCATATCGTTCACCTCTCTATATTATTTTTTTATCAGTTTTTGTAAAACTGCCGTAAAGTAATTCGGCAGGGGGGCTTCAAACGTCATGCGCTCGCCCGTAACGGGATGCGTTAAAATCAATTTTTGCGCGTGCAACAACTGCCCGTTCAAATCGAATCTTTGCTTTGCAAAGCCGTAAACGGGATCGCCCACGATGGGATGCCCCATATATTTGGCGTGTACCCGAATCTGATGCGTTCTGCCCGTATGCAAAGAAAATTCCGCCAGAGTATATCCCTGATACGTTTGCAGGATACGGTAATCCGTAACGGCGATTTTACCCTTCCCCGTCGGCAGGACCGCCATTTTCAAACGGTCGGCGGGACTTCTGCCGATATAGGTGGAGATTGTGCCGCTCTCTTCTTTGAGTTCGCCTTCCAGAAGCGCAACGTAAATGCGACGGCAAGTTTTTTCCGCAATCTGTGCGGATAGCGATACGTGCGCCCGATCGTTTTTTGCCACGACGAGCAAGCCGGAAGTATCCTTATCGATTCTATGCACGATGCCGGGGCGAATTACGCCGTTGATACCGCTCAAAGAATCGAGATGATACAAAAGCGCATTGACGAGCGTGCCTTCCGTATTGCCGTTGCCTGCGTGTACAGTCATCCCCTGCGCCTTATTGATTACGGCGATATCCGCATCCTGATAGACGATATCGAGCGGAATATTTTCCGGTTTTGCCGCAAGAGTCACGGGGTCGGGCAACACCACGGCAACCCCATCCCCCGCCTTTACCGCTTGCCCTGCCTTGCAAGGCTTTGCATTCACGGTAACGTTGCCGCTTTCTATCAGCTTTTTGATTGCCGAACGGGTCAAATCGTCCATGGCTTCCGTCAAAAAGGCGTCCAATCTTGCATAATTCTCTTCTGCGGTAAAAAAGCGATTATCCATCTTTGTCTTCCGAGTCCTGCGCTTTGCCGATTTCTACCGTCCGCACTTCTATATCCGCATAGCGTTTGCTTGCCTGGATTTCCGAATCGGGAGACGGGGATTCGGGCATAGGGGGTGCATCGGGCGTTGCCGCTTGCGCCTTATTTTCCTTTTTGACGAGCTTGCGAAGCGGGAACACTGCGTCGTCCGACCACAGCAACAGATAGAATATCAGCACTGCGCCGCCGCCCGTAATGCAGAAGTCCGCAAAGTTACAGTTGGCAAGCCACGGGAAGTCGAAAAAGTCACGGACGAATCCATAGGCGATGCGGTCTACCAGATTGCCGATTGCCCCTGCGATGATGAGCAGCAACGCGCTTCTGAGCAATTTACTCTTCCTCGGCGTGGCAAGATACCATAAAAGCAGCAGAACGCAGCAAACGGAAGTCAGCACGATGAAAAATGCCTGCGCCCATTCCTTGCCGCTCAGTATAGAAAACGCCGCACCCGGATTATGCGTGGGGGTAAACTGTAAAAAACCGGGAATCACGACGCAGATAACCTTGCCGAGCGGGTAATTGCCCGCCGTCGCTCCGCCGCAAACGATATATTTTGTAATGAGATCGACGGCAACCAACAATACGATTGCCAGAATGCCGTCCAATTTTTTCCAATCCGCCATTTCCCTGCCGACGGCTTTGCATTTCTCTCTGAATTGTTCTTTCATTCCTTTTTTCCTTTCTCACCCCGCATCAACCCGAGTTCCGTGCATAAAAGCTCCAGGTCCGGTTCCTGCGAGGGGTTCAATACCTCGTTGATATCAAATTCACTGTCTTCGTCCGGTACTTCTTCCGCACAATCGGGATCGGGGAACAAACTGACCATTTTCTGCGTAAACTGCAAAAATTCGGCTACGTCCGCCTCGTCCCCGTATTTTTCCTGTAAACCGAGCGCAAACCTTTTGCAACGGTCGGCATAGAGCGAAAGCCCCGCAATCTGCTTTTCCGCATAGGCGTGCATCAATTGCCGTATTTCGTCGCTCTTTTGTTCCGCCGCAATAATCGACTCGGAAATATGTTTCTCCCTCGCCTTATATTCGCCCAATTCCGCCCGAAGCGAACGGTTTTCGGCTTTCAGTTCGTCGATTGCTTCCTTTTTTTGGGAAAGCTGCTCCTCATATTCCTTTCGTATGTCCGATTGCATTTGCGCCAATTTCTTTTTAGAAACAATCATGCAGAAACACCCGTCAATTTTTTTCTTTTTTTCCTTTGGAAGAATCCGTCATCCGCTTCTCTTCCGCATATAGTTCCGCGCGTCTTTCCCGATACTGCTCCAAAGCGGTTGCCGCATCGGCTTGCACGTCTTCCCCCCAACGCTCCCTGAGTAACAAGGTGCGCTGTTTTGCCCGCATATCCTTTTCCAGTTCCATAAAAGAACGGTTGAGCTTTCTCCACTCCGTACTTCTCGCCGCGGTAACCAGCGGTTCCCCGTACTTGGAGCCAAACCATTTGCCTTCCGTCTTTTTGTTATGCAATAACAGCAAAAACGCCCCGAGAAGCCCGCCGAGGGTCAAAACAAACGCCAACAGCTGCGATACGCGAATGCCCGTGTTGCCCAGCATCAGGCTGTCCGTGCGGAAGCCCTCGATGATAAAGCGCTCTATGCCGTACCAGACAAAATAGCCGCAACCGATGAGCCCGTTGGGTTTCTTTTTCATTTTAAAGACGAGCACGATGAGCAGAATCGCCCCGATCAGGCTGAGTGCGCTTTCCCAAAAAAACGTCGCCTGATACCACTGCCCCGAATTCCAGCTTTGATACGCATAGGGGAACCATTGCAGGGACTCTTCGGTTACGACGGCGCCGTGCGCCTCGTCGTTGACGAAGTTCGCCCATCTGCCTATCGCCTGCGCAAGCAATACGCCGGGCATGACGCAATCCAGCCCCTTCAACAGATTGAAGCGCATGACGTACGCCGCAATCGCACCGCCGATCACGCCGCCGATCACGCCGCCGTACACGGCAAGGCCGCCCTTGCGCATACTCTCTATGCTGAACCATTCCTCCACGGGAACGCCGTAGAATACGCAATAATACAGGCGCGTACCCACGAGTGCGATGGGCATGGCGATGCAGAAAGTAGTAAGTACCAGTTCGGCGGACATATTCCGAGCCTTAAATCCCAGGCAGGAAACAATCGTCGCCACGATGATGCCGCATACGATAATCACCGCATAATAATATATGTCGATACCGAAAACGGTAAAATGCGGATTCAACAGCAATTCGGTCATTGTTTTCTCTCCGTAAATTTTTTTCTTATTATAACACTTTTCTTTTCAATTATCAACGGATTTTCCGCAAAAATCGAAAAATGCACCCGTACGGTCAAAAAAAGTGCTTATTCCCCCTTCTTTACCCCGATTTTTCCTTTCGGATATCGGCAAAGCATCCGTTCCAACAAAAAAATCGGCATAGGTTTCTATACCGACTTTTCTATAACGGCGGTAACCCGCCTATTCGGAATCGTGCTTATCCTCTTTTTCCTGTTTTTTGCCGTGTTTTTTACCGTGCATTTTTGCCTGAAACTTTTCCATATGTTGCGACATCGCGTCCTTTAAATTGCTGATTTTAAACGCGCGCAAAAAGTGGCGTCTTTCCGAATGCTCTGCGGAATAGAGCGCAATGCTGTCCTTTAAGCGCTCGTACAGCACGACGATGTTGTTCTTGCGGGCAAACTTCTTGATCTTTCCCGCCAACTCGATCGTCTGACAGAAATCCACCAAAAAGACCCCCGCAAAGATGCCGATGAAAAACAGCACTTCCTCGTTTTCCGTAACGAATACGAGAAAGTCCACCATATACGGATGCAACAAAAACAGATACAACGCCCCGACGACCGTCCAGAAGAAGGTATACAAGGGGCAGATGATGCCCTGCACGTTGCCCCACTGATCGGAATAATCCCAAAGCTGAATGCCCATGCCCCGAATGAATATGATGCCTGCGATATACTCGATTGCCGTCATACAGACCGCCATACAGAGCAGAATCACCGAATAATTGACCCAAGCCGTTTCCGACACGCGGATGAGCGAAAGCAAAAATAATCCCACCAATCCGAAGCCGTACAACGGCAGATAGGGGCCCGTCAGAAAGCCGGGGTTGATCCAGCGATGTTCCTTACGATGCGATACGAACCGACGATAAAACAGCTCCAATACCCAACCGCCGAATGCCCCCAAAAGGAACAGGCAGGAAAGCAGTATGCTCCATCCTAACCAGTTTAATCCCGCTAATTTTTCCATTCCGTATTCTCCTTTTGTATATTTTTCCCGTATTCGCTCCGTTCATACGGAAATTTCTCGTACAAGATATATTCTTTCTTTTAATATATCTTTTCTATTTCTTCTTCCTTTACGCCGTATTTGCGGCAGAAGGCTTTCAGATCCTTTTGGTTGCGGATGAGCATACTTTCGTGAAACGCACCCGTCTGCTCGTCCAAAAAACCTGCCGTCTGCTCTCCCGTGCAGATACTGCAACGCAGAACCGCTTTGCCCTGCACCGTTGCTTTTTCCTTTTTTGTAAACATAATCTTCCTCTGCGCAGTAATTGCCCCGTTCCTTCCGTATCCGTTAAAGACAAAACAGATAAATGCTGCCGACAAGCGCCGCCACGTTCAGAAGCGCCAATATCGGGAAAAATACGGCGAAGTACCAATGCTTCGTTTTATGGCGGAAGTCTCGCATTCCGAAGGTAGAGCCGACGCCGCCGAACAGAGCGAAAAGAAACAGAATTGCTTCCGGTATGCGCCGCTTTCCTTCCTTTGCGAGACGCTTATCTATCCCCATAGAGGCAAAGCCGATTCCGTTCATCACCAAAAAAACGGCAATTACAATCAAAAAAGCAGTGAAATTCATTTACCTATCCTCCTGAAAAAATTTTAAAACGGGCATACGCAAACGGAAGATGCGCTTTTTACGTGTTCCTTATGCGTTCCGTCTAACGGTTTGAGAACACGTCCGCCACTTCCGTAATGGCAATATACGCCTTCGGATCTATGGTATGTACGATATCCTTCATCTTGGGCACCTGGAAACGGTTGACCACGAAGTAAACGACCGTCTTTTCCGCATTGGAATAGCCGCCCGTCGCGCGGATTTTGGTGATACCCGTCTGGAATACGGAAATCAACGCCTTGCAGATCTCATCGGGCATATCCGTAATAATCATGGCGCTCTTGGCTCTGTCCAGACCGTCTATGATAAAGTCTATCGTCTTTAAAGCCACAAAGTAAGTAATAATGGAATAGAGCGGCAAAATAAAGCTTTGCGTAACGATGCCGCATACCGCATACAAAAGCACGTTATACGCCATGACGAACGTACCCACGGTGATGCCTAATTTTTTGGCAAATACCACCGCCATAACTTCCATGCCGTCCATAGCGCCGCCGTACCGAATCGCAAGGCCGCTTCCCGCACCGGAAAGCAATCCGCCGAACACGGCGCACAGCAGTATATCGGTGCCTGCCGGCAGGGATTCCGGCCCCTTATCGGCTACAATCCCGTTGATCACCATTACGGCAAGCGAATAGACGAATACCGAATAAATTGCGCAAAGCGTAAAGGTCTTTCCCTGTTTGGATAATCCGTATAAAAACAACGGAACGTTCAGACACAGCAGGAACAGGGAAAGCCAGGAATCGCCCCCCGTAATCTGCGCCAAAAGCATGGCCGTACCGGACATACCGCTATCGTATAAATGCACGGGCGTCAAAAACAGGGTAATGCCCGTTGCGTTGACGATACCGGCTACCGTGAGCATGAGCCATTTGCGGAAGAAAACGCCCCGTTTCTTTTTCTTTTCCGCCGATTTTTCCGCTTTCGGCAGTTCTTCGTTGGTCACTTCTTCTTTCGGCAATTCTTCGTTTACCGTTTTTTCTTCTGTGATTGATTTTTGTTTTTTCATCTTTTCACTCCGTTCCTATCAGGCGTTTAATCGTCCGTACTCTCCGATTCGGACAGCATACTTACCGTCCGCCAATCCTTTCTGCCGTGAAAAAATTTTGCAAGTACGTTTGCAAACACGGGTTCTTCCGGCGCCGCCAATGAAAACAGCGTCATGCAAGATTGCAGTTTTTTATCATCCGGACTGCCCATAATCGCATAGGCGTTGTTGCTTTCCAAGGTGAGCAACGCTTCGGATATTTCCCGTAAATGGGCTCCCAGACAGGCGTCCTGTAAAAACGCCTTCGCTTCGTTCAGATCCCGAATCCCGTAATATGCGGACGTAGAACTGCGCCCTAAGCCTTTGAGTTGCGGAAAGATATACCACATCCAGTGGCTCGTCTTTTTCCCGCCCCGAATTTCGGCAAGGGCGTTCCGATAGTTACGCTGATGCGCCTCCGCGTATCGGGATAAATCGTAATGATATTCCATTTTTATTCTCCTTAAATTCCAATCGTCCGAAAGAAAATTTTTCCGCAATCTGCCTTTTTCGATACATTCCTTATAAAGCAGATTTTCCCGGCTCTCTTCCGTTTCGTTATTTTCTGCTCTCGATTCCAAACTCATTTTGCGTTTTTATAGGAAATCAGGATATGGCTCGGCGCAAATAATACCGCCGCAATCAGTAAAAGCACGGATCGGCTCATGATTCCGCTGAAAAGAAACAAAACGGAAGGAATTATGGAGAGCGCCAACGCTCTGAAAAGGCTGTTTTTCCGAAAGCAGAGGATCCAGATGATACAGTAACTTATAACCAGCGCCGCGTCTACGATCAGATACAGCGCAAAAGCCTCGTCCGACCACCGGCCAAACCACGTTCCGGGAATATGGATGACCATAAAAAGCAAACAACCGAATCTTCCGATCTGTTCTATGATCTCCACGAATTTATTTTTCCACCGATTGACAAAGCCTTCCCTGCATCGAATCGCAAATACCACGTTCGGTATCATGATGACTGCAACAAAAATCAGTCCGTAAACGTTCAACCAACCCATATTACTCCCTCTCTCCATTTCTCCGTCGTATCGTATACCATGCACCGATTTCCGATACGATTCTATCCGTATCATCGCAGAAAAACGAATACGCGGCTCTTCTGTTTTAAGCGTTTATCTTTTCAATCTGAATGCCCACAACGCCGTAACGCTGCTGCTCTTCTTTGGGATAATAGGCAAGCATATCCTCCGGCTTGGCTTCTTTCTGATTTTCTTCCGTATAGCCGCACTGCGTAAGCGGAAGATCCCGATACAATTCCGCAAAGGATGCATACACGAATAACTCCTTCACCCGAACGGTCAATTTTTCCGCAGTTTCCGTATTGGTAAAGCAAATCGTATCGCCGATCCGGATCTTTTTCCGCTTTTCGTCATAGAGCCGCAATTCAAACGTCTTTTTGCCGCTCTTGATCATTCCGAACGGATGCGGCCGCAACTGCATACTGTGTTCCATTTCCTTTTTCTCCTTATTATTTATATCCGCAAAACTTGCAGTATCGCTATAGTTTTCTCGCTTTTACGAGCAGGAAATCCGGCTTATGATAGAGATCCGCATATTCCGGATGCGCCTCTAATAACCGCTCGGTCGGGAGCGGCTCCACCAGTCTTTCCACGGTCAACCCGCACTCTATCAAAGTGTTGATGATCGTC
>CAMAGA010000047.1 GCA_945833955.1 uncultured Clostridia bacterium | reverse complement strand
GACTTTACCCATGAAAAAACTCCTTTGGCTGCAATGATAACCCCGTAACAGTTCGGCTGTTACGGGGTGAACTTTACGAATACGGTTGTATTATTTACCCCGAAAATTACTCTTCGCCGCTGAACTTTTTGCGGATGGACGCCGCAATATCGCGGTTATCCATTTCGGTGATGACCTGACCATACGTCTTGCCTGCCATCAACATATCGACTTCTTCGGTGTAAATCGTTTCTTTTTCAATGAGGACGCGAGCCATATTATCCAATATGGAGCGGTTTTCCTGCAGGAGCTGTACTGCGCGGGCGTGCTGCGTTTCGATGATATTGCGAACTTCCGAGTCGATGACCGCTGCGGTCTGGTCGCTGTATCCTTCGTGCGTGCCCATGTCTCTGCCCAAAAATACGGGATTATCCGATTTGTAGGTAACGAGGCCGACCTTTTCGCTCATACCCCATTCGGTAACCATTTTGCGGGCAATCTGCGTAACCCGCTGCAAGTCGCTGGAAGCGCCGGCGGTTACGTCCTGAATGACGAGTTCTTCCGCAACTCTGCCGCCGAGCGTCATACAGATCATATCGGTCAGCTTGCCTACGGAGAGGTCCTGATCGTCCGTTTCCGGGCGGGTGAGCGTGTAGCCTGCCGCTTTGCCTCTGGGAATGATGGAGACTTCCTGTACGTTATCGCACTTTTTGCAAAGGCGGGCAAGGATGGCGTGGCCGGATTCGTGGTATGCCGTGCAACGCTTATCCGATTCGGTAACGACGTGGCTCTTCTTCTGGGGACCCATGATGACTTTATTGACGGCTTCGTACAGTTCCAGGCTCCCGATTGCATTTTTATTGGCTCTTGCAGCCAGTATAGCGGCTTCGTTCAAAAGGTTGGCAAGATCTGCGCCGGAGAATCCGCTCGTCATTCTGGCAATGATTTTGAAGTTGACGTCGGGCGTAAACTTCTTGTTGCGGGCGTGTACCTTTAAAATGGCTTCTCTGCCCTTTACGTCGGGAAGGTTGACGTAGATCTGACGGTCGAATCTGCCCGGGCGGAGCAAGGCGGGGTCAAGGATATCGGCACGGTTGGTTGCGGCAACTACGATTACGCCGTCGTTGCCTTCAAAGCCGTCCATCTGTACGAGGATCTGGTTTAAAGTCTGTTCTCTTTCGTCGTGTCCGCCGCCGATGCCGGAACCTCTCTGTCTGCCCACGGCGTCGATTTCGTCGATGAAGATGATGCAGGGCTGGTTCTTTTTGGCGGTTTCAAACAGGTCTCTTACACGGGAGGCACCTACGCCGACGAACATTTCCACGAAGTCGGAACCGGAAACGGAGAAGAAGGGAACGCCCGCTTCGCCTGCAATGGCTTTGGCAAAGAGCGTTTTACCCGTACCCGGAGGGCCGACGAGGAGAACGCCTTTGGGAGTTCTTGCGCCTAAGTCGAAGAATTTACGGGGAGAGCGCAAAAAGTCGACGATTTCGGCAAGTTCGAGTTTTTCCTCTTCGGCGCCTGCCACGTCGGAAAATCTCGTTTTTACGTTGGAAGTGATTCTTGCCTTCGTTTTGGCAAAGCTGTTGCCTTTGGTTCCGCCGCTGGCTTGCGCACGGATCATAAAGGCGAAAATGACGCATACGAGTACGAGTCCGCCGATGGTAAATACCGTAGACCAGATATTACCCGAGTTCGGATCGCTGAATTCTACGCTGACGTTGTAATCGTTGATCCATTTGTAAATAAAGCTGTCGGTCGTGCCGGTGAAGGCGGAAGGGCCGACGGTCGTGTAGCATACCCGATTTTCCGTATAGCCGTAAAGCTTGTAGCCTTTGACTTTAATTGCAACGATAACGGGGTCGCCGGTGGCCGCGGTATCGCCGTTATTTTCCACGTATTCTACGAAGGTATCGAAGGTAACGGCCTTGCTCGTGTTTAAAACGGAGGTGGAAAGCACGACGACGCCTGTAGCAAGCAGGGCGAGAATCACGATCCATAAAATAATTTTGGATGTCTTGTTCAAAATAAAAGCTCCTTTCAATTCAATATTTGCAATTCCGTAAGGAATACGCAAGTATAAGGGACTGAAAACCCTATATTGTTATTTTATCCGTATTTTATAAACTCAATATTAAATATTCCGTTGTAAAGAGGACGAAATAAAAAATATTTTATCGACGGTACCCATTATAGCACAGAAGAGGGGGTAAAGACAACTGTTTTTAAGCCGATATTTTATAAAATTAAACAGAAGAAACACGGCTTTGTGTTTCACAAAGCCGTAAAAAATCTGTTTAGACTGAAGGTTCTTATCGGTTACGACACCATAAATCTGGTAATAAACTCGGATAAGAAATTGTGGTTGAACAGGAAGTTGCCGACAACGGAATTCTGGAATACCGTAGCAACGCTGGGTACGTTCAGAACGGAAACAACGGCGCAGGCAGCGTAGATGATGATAACGCCGAACAAAGCGCCTGCGGCAAAACCGACAACTTTATCGATAGAGCCTGCAAAGGTCTTCGGGCGGAAGATCGTCTTGGACAAAATGGTCGTAACGATGCTCAGTACAATCAACGTGACGATGAAAAGCCCTGCCCAGCAGATAGCCGTACAAGTGATTCTGCCCAAAGGTACGGCAAGCAACATGGCGATCGTGTTATCGGGCGCCAAAGACATGGAGCCGGAGAACTGTTCCTGAATGGCGGCAACCAGCTTATCTACCATAAAAGTGGGGATAAAGGATTCCCCCAAAGCATTTCTCAAACCTTCTTCAATGTTGCCTTCCATTTCCCCGATGGTAACGGAAAAGGGTTCGATTTTGGAAAGCGTTTCCGTCAGTTTTTCAATCATCGTCTGTTCAAATGCCCAGTTGCTGTTGATCCAGTTGAACAGCCCCTGAGAGAAGAAGTAAGCAACGGCAAGGGCAATGATTCCGCCGAACAGCTTAGAAATCGAGCGGATAAATCCGCGTTTATATCCGATAAATGCAAACAGCACCAGCAGACCGACGAGTACGGCGTCCAGAATGAGTCCGGACGGGGAGACCAATAAATTCATAATCATAGTTTTTACTCCTTGTAAAAATAGAATCTGTTTTTTATATCAACTCTTTTTTTGTGCTTTAAAGGCAAGAGGTATATATTTTCCCGATCGGGGCAATAATCCTTTCATAATATTCGGAGGATAGCATCATGGAATACACTTTCAGCTTTTATAACCGTTCCGCCATGCAGGGAACGGGCGCCGCATTATCCCGTTTTTTAGGCGAACAAAGCGTACCGCCCGTGCTCGTTTTCGTTGGAACCGACCTTGCCATAGGCGACAGCCTCGGCCCCGTTGCGGGCACTATGGCGCAACAAATGATTCCCCGTTCCGATTGCTTTATATACGGCACGCTCGCCGCCCCCATGACGGCGAAGGAAATGAAGTATATGCGAAAGTTCATTGCCGATACGCATCCCAAAAGCAAAGTCGTGGTAATCGACGCCGCCGTCGGGGAAGTCGGGGATATCGGGCTCATTCGGGTAGTGGACCGCCCGCTTGCGCCCGGCAAAGGCGTAAACAAAGCGCTCGGTTCCCTCGGGGATATCTCCGTAATGGGTATCGTGTCCGAAAAATCGGTTTTTAACTATTCTTTAATGAATTTAACGAGGCTCGGCCTCGTTTATAAAATGGCGGAAATCATTGCCGGCGGATTGACGGAAGCGATTTCCTCCCTGCGTTTATCCAATTAAAGAATACATTTACATTTTACCAAATCATACAATATATGTCAAGTAGTATCGGTAGTCTTTTTTGTCGATTCGGGCTCCTTTTTTTAAGAATACTTCACATTTTTCCTCCGTTTTGCATAGAATAAGGAAGATAACCGAAAAAAGGAGAGGGTTTATGCAGGATTTGGGGTATTATAACGGGAAGGTCGCTCCGCTAAACGAGATGACCGTTCCGATGAACGATCGGGCTTGCTACTTCGGGGACGGCGTATACGACGCGGCTTATTCGAGAAGATACCGTATTTTTGCGCTGGAAGAACATATACGGCGGTTTTTTCGCAATGCGGAAAGTATCGGCATTCGCATCCCCATGGGCAAGCAGGAACTGTTTGCGCTGTTAAACGAACTTGTGCGTAAAGTGGACACGGACGAAAACTTCGTTTATTTTCAGGTATCGAGAGGTACGGAAAGGCGCAGGCACGATTATACGGAGCGGGAAGGGAATCTTTGGGTGATGATCACGCCGCGTAAAATAGACGAATCGGACGGGAAGGCGACCTGCATTACGGTGGAAGACACCCGATTTTTGCATTGCAATATCAAAACGCTCAATTTGCTTCCTTCCGTACTGGCGGCGCAAAAGGCAAAAGAGGCCGGTGCGGACGAGGCGATTTTTCATCGTGGCGGGCGCGTTACGGAGTGCTCGCACTGCAACGTACATATTCTGCAAAACGGCACGCTGATCACGCCGCCTGCGGATCATCTGATTTTAGCCGGCGTAGGCAGGGCGCACCTGATGCGGGCGGCGGCGCAATTCGGCATGGAAGTAGTCGAACGCCCCTTTTCCGTACAGGAAATGCTGCTGGCGGATGAAATTATGCTCACCTCTGCCGGAATCCCCTGTAAGGGCGTAGGCAAAATAGACGGCGTTGCCGTCGGCGGTAAGGACGCCGCACGCCTGCAAGACATAAAAAACTATCTATGCGAGGAATTTAACGAGGAAACCAGATAAAAAATCTTAATTTAAGGTATCAATCCATAAATTTCATAGAATTTTTTCCTATAAAGGTAGACAATGCTATATTTTAGTGATATAATAATATAGAACTAAAATAATGCAAAGTTAAGAGGGGAAAATATGAGTACCGCAGAAAAGGTAGGAAAAAATTTAGCTGTTGCCAGAAAAACGAAAGGAATGACCCAAGCGCAGGTCGCTCATGTTTTACATAAGTATCAATCGGATTACAGCGAATATGAAACGGGAAAAATTGAACTGGATTATGAAAAGATCGTGAAGCTTTGCGACCTTTTTGAAATCACGCCCAACGATTTATTCGGCATAGGAGATTAAGCGTATTATTCGGCATATTCAATGCAATGCGGAAAGACTTTTCGGCAGGAATGCGGAAAGGTCTTTTTTAGTGGGAAGAGCGTAAATCCCCCTTGACAAGCGCAAAAAACGTGATATAATAATAAGGTATTCAAACGGCAGGGAGGTAGCTATGCAATATCGGTTTTATATGCCCGTCCGCATCGTCGGCGGTGAAAACTGTGTTTCGGAAAACGGATCGCTTTTTAAGGCGTTCGGCAAATGCGCGCTGATCGTTACGGGGAGGAGTTCAGCAAAGAACGGCGCACTGGCGGATGTAACTTCGGCTCTCATCCAAAACGGACAAACTTACGCCGTGTTCGACGAGGTAACGCCCAACCCTACCGTTCCCTGCGTTCGTGCAGGCGTGCAAAAATGTAAGGAATGCGGTGCGGATTTCATCGTTGCCATCGGCGGCGGGTCTCCCATGGATGCGGCAAAGGCGATTGCCATTCTCGCGCGGGAGGAGCGTTCGGACGATGCGATCTTTGCCGGGAACTGGGGGAACGACGCGCTCCCCATGGTGCATATTCCCACTACCTGCGGTACGGGTTCGGAGGTAACGCCCTATTCCATACTCACCAACGACAAGGCGCAGACGAAAACGAGCATCGCCGCCCCCGTGCTTTTCCCCAAAGTCGCTTTTTTAGACGGCAAGTATATGCGTAATCTCCCGATTGCCACCACGGTGAATACGGCTCTGGACGCAATGTCCCACGCCATGGAAAGTTTGCTGTCCGTCCATTCGGACGGCATGAGCGGCTGGGCGGCAAGGGAGTCGCTCCGTATGCTGGGCAAAGCCGTGCCTGCGCTGTTAAAGGGCGTGTTTACGGCGGAGGATCGGGATACGTTGCTGTATGCTTCCTGCCTTGCCGGCATCGCCATAGCGCAGACGGGCACGACCATCGTGCATTCCATGGGCTATAATCTGACCTATTATTACGGTATCGATCACGGCAGAGCGAACGGGATTTTGCTTTCCGAAACGCTTCGGCTTGCCGAGCGGAAGGTGCCCGGGCGCATTCGGGAAATCGTGGAAGCCATGGGCGAAGGTTCTTTGCAAGCGGTAACGGACGTGATCGACGCACTCGTGGGCAAAGTAGAGTATATTCCGCCCGAAGTCTTGCCGGAATGGACGAAAAAGGCATTTGCCAATAAAAATTTAAAGAAATGCGCTTATTTGCCGACGGAAGAAGAAATATCGGTAATCTATCATAAATCGTTATATCAATAAGGAGAGAAAAGAGATGATTCTTGCATTTATGGCGGAAGGGTTTGAAGAGGTGGAATTGCTCGGCGTCGTGGACGTATTGCGGCGTGCCAAAGCGGAAGTATACACCGTTTCCGTAACGGGCGAAAGGGACGTGACTTCTTCCCACGGGGTAACGATCCGTGCCGATATGCGTATAGAAGACGCACCCTTATCCGGAGCCGAATTGTTGTTTTTACCGGGCGGTATGCCGGGCACGCTCAATCTGGAAAAGAACTTGCTGCTTCGGCAGGCGTTGCTCGATCAGAACGACGCAGGCAGGCGCATCGCCGCCATTTGCGCCGCACCGTCCGTTCTCGGGCATCTGGGGATTCTGATGAACAAGCGGGCGACCTGCTTCCCCGGGTTCGAAGGCGCGTTGCTCGGTGCGGACTATACGTCGAAGGGCGTGGTAACCGACAGAAACGTTACCACGGCGCGCGGCATGGGCTTTGCCGTGGATTTGGGGATCGAACTCGTGAAACTGTTGTTCGGTAAGGATAAAGCCGAAGAGGTGAAAATTAAATTACAACACCCGGATTATCAATAATATCGGAGGAGAAGGAAAATGAATCAAAATTATGACGTGATTATTATCGGGGCAGGTCCCGGCGGTATTTTTACGGCTTACGAACTGATGCAAAAGAAGCCGGATTTGAAAATTGCGGTTTTTGAAGCGGGCAACCCGCTGGAAAAGCGCAAGTGCCCTATAGACGGCGTGCGCGTCCGTTCCTGCATCCATTGCAAAACCTGCGCCATCATGAACGGCTTCGGCGGTGCCGGCGCCTTTTCGGACGGAAAGTACAACATTACCAATCAGTTCGGCGGCAACCTGCACGAATATATCGGCAAAAATAAGGCGATCGAACTCATGCGGTACGTAGATGCGATCAATATTTCCTACGGCGGAGAAGGTTCTCATCTGTATTCTACGGCGGACTCCAAGTTAAAGACCAAGTGCTTGCAGAATAAACTGCATCTTCTGGATGCGTCCGTTCGTCACCTCGGCACGGATAAAAATTACGTCGTGCTGGAAAATTTGTACGCACTGTTACGGCAGAACGTGGAGTTTTACTTCCGTACGCCCGTCGACGCGGTGCGGAAAACGGAAAACGGCTTCGAGGTGGTCACTGCGGAGGAAGTCTATACCTGTGCAAAGTGCGTCATCTCCGTAGGCAGAAGCGGCAGTAAGTGGATGGAGGAAGTCTGCAAGGCGCTCAACATTACCACGCATAGCAACCGGGTGGATATCGGCGTCCGCGTGGAATTGCCTGCGGCAATCTTTGCGCATCTTACGGATGAGCTGTATGAAAGTAAAATCGTTTACTGTACGGAAAAATACAACGACCTCGTGCGTACCTTCTGTATGAATCCTTACGGTTCGGTCGTAACCGAAAATACCAACGGCATCGTTACCGTAAACGGGCATAGTTACGAGGACCCGACTAAACATACGGAAAACACGAACTTTGCGTTGCTCGTATCCAAACGCTTTACGGAACCGTTCGACGACAGTACCGCCTATGCGGAAAGCATTGCCAGACTTTCCAATATGCTGGGCGGCGGCGTCATGGTACAGCGGTTCGGGGATCTCATCCGAGGCAGAAGAAGTACGCAAGCCCGCATAGACGACAGCTTTATTACGCCTACGCTTTCGGCAACGCCCGGCGACCTTTCGCTGGTAATCCCCAAGCGAATTTTGGACGGCATTATCGAAATGGTCTATGCGCTGGATAAAATTGCACCGGGTACGGCAAACGACGATACGCTCCTTTACGGCGTAGAAGTCAAATTCTATAATATGCAGGTCGAGCTGGATAAAAATCTGGAGACGGTTCATAAAGGCTTGTACGTCATCGGGGACGGCAGCGGCGTAACGCATTCGCTCTCCCATGCGTCGGCAAGCGGCATCTACGTGGCACGGAAGATTGCGGAAGAGATGGAATAATAGAAAAACGGAACGGGGAAAGGTATGGATTACGTATTTTTCCCCGTTCCAAAATTTTTCTAAAAAAAATAAAAAAAGTGCCTCAAAACCGTTGACAAACATAAAAAAAGGAGTATAATAGTATATGTTCAAAACGAACGTCGGTTTACGAAATCGTTCGGAAAACGAAAAAAAGTTTTTCCAAAAAAAGTAAAAAAACTTTGAAAAAACGCTTGACAAGCTTTTCTGAAAGTGATACAATGTAAAAGCAATCGAGAGAACACGGAAGTTTAGCTCAGCTGGGAGAGCATCTGCCTTACAAGCAGAGGGTCGGGGGTTCGAACCCCTCAACTTCCACCAAAAAATAATGTGGATTATATGCGGGAATGGCTCAGTGGTAGAGCGTCACCTTGCCAAGGTGAATGTCGCGGGTTCGAATCTCGTTTCCCGCTCCAAACAATCCACATTATTTTTTTTACGGCGCTATAGCCAAGTGGTAAGGCAAGGGTCTGCAAAACCCTGACTCCCCAGTTCAAATCTGGGTGGCGCCTCCAAAAGAAACAGCCCGGAGTACTTCGGGCTGTTTTGTTAAAAAAGCAGTACGGTTTTTGCGGCAAGTGAAAACGAACGGCTTATCCGGGATGATTTTCGGACGGAAGAAAAAATTAAAAATTGCCCGCGTGGCGGAATAGGCAGACGCACAGGACTTAAAATCCTGAGATGTAAAAGTCGTATCGGTTCAAGTCCGATCGCGGGCACCATAAAGAAACGATAGGTTTGATACAAAATATCAAGCCTTTTTTGTTATCTGCAACAAGGAACAAGCAAACGAATAAATTCTAATTTGACAAAGTGTTTGCCAATGCGATATAATTTCATCAACTATAAGGAGGATTGATTTATGGTGATCAATTCCCAAAGGATGAGTATGAACCGGAAGCCAAAGAAATCGCTGACGGAACCCTGATTGCAGTCGGAACGCCTTTCCAAAGTGACGGAGTTTAGTTTCTGTTTACGCACCTGTTTTGCGTATGGGTGTTTCGCTTTGTATAAAAGTACCACTGAAAACAAATTCAGAAAGATTAGTCCTGATACCGTAAACAAAAGGCGTCAGGACTTATTTTTTGCAATTGTTAATAATTACGATTCTTGTTGTTGATATAGTAATTGCAGGGTGGAGGTAATTGGAAGCGTTGTACAATAGCTGAGGAACGGTTAGCGAATCCCGCAATGCGGGAAAATGCTGAAACTTGTCCGAAAAGATAAAAGATAAAGAGATTGATGTTTTTGAATAAAGAATATTGACAAACAAACTAAATATGGTATAATAAATACAACCCTATACAGCTTGCAAAGGAAACAGCGTGCGTTTGGATTGTAGTGATTTTAGGAAGAAAAGAAATAGCAAAATCATATAAATAAAACAACTACGACTATATAAGGAGACTAATAATATGAAAATATCTGCATACGAGAAGCTCAACAAATGCAACGTTATTCAAAATCTGGCTATTGATTTTGAGAGTGCGGTTGCAATATCCGGAAGATTGGTATGTAATTGCGGTTGTGAAAAATTCAATATTTATCATTCAGGCAGAAGAACGAAAGGTATTTTAGCTCCATACATCGTTCCCGTAAGAAGGCAATTATACATAAAGGCAAAATGTGTCCGTTGTAACAAAGAAATTGTATTAGTGGACAATCAAAGGGATATTGGATGTTTAGATATGTTAGAAATTAAAAAGGAAAAAGAATTGGAGATAATATGTAAATTAAATTACCTGCCTGAAAACTTAAAGGATGATACTAATGCTTATACGAATCGTTATGAGGAATTATACATTTATGCAAAGATAAACGGTAAAGAAATTGCTGTTTTTGAATAAAGAATATTGACAAACATACTAAAT
>CAMAGA010000046.1 GCA_945833955.1 uncultured Clostridia bacterium | reverse complement strand
GTCCAACTCGATTGCCGCAGCCGCATAGGATTCGGGGAATACCACGCTATTTTTGCCTTCCGTGAGCAGAACCACGTGATCGGCAGGGTAGTATAAAAAAGAATGCCCGCTCGTTGCGGGTATAAAGGCATCTTCCGAAATGCCGCCTGCCGTCAGAATATCCCGAATCTCCCGAATCTGCACCGCTTCGGAATCTTCCTCCGCAAAGGCGAGCATAACGGAAGCGTTGCGTAACGACCCCGCCGTACCGACTGCCAGAATTTCGTTCATAGTCCTGCAGGTTGCCTTGTCCTTTACGAGGTTTGCATTTCTGATTACCGTCGGAAACGCAGGGATCAGAACCGCAGCCAAAATACCGATCACCGCAATTACGACGACCAGTTCCACCAGCGTAAACGCTCTTTTTCTTTTGTATTTCTTCATTTGTGAACTCCCGTGAAAACGGAACCGAAGTCCCCAAAAGACCCCGTTTCCGTGAAGTATAGGAATATTTCTATACAATTATAGAAAACGAAGCAAAGCGTTGTCAACAAAATCGTCTGCCGTTTGCCATAATTTTCTCAATTTGGTCAAATTTTTTACCGTGATATGGACTGTTCCGCCTGCCTGTCTGCCCCCGCCCGAACCAAAAAGGCCGTGCGCCCCGAAAGCTTACTCAAAATCCCGCATGAAAAAGCGCATTCTGAAAAGAATGCGCTTGGATACGATTTATCCCAATATGACGACCGCCAGCATACAGTAGAGCAATAATGCAACGGCGTCCACAATGGTGGTGATAAACGGACTTGCCACCACGGCTGGGTCCAGTTTACACTTTTTGGCAAGGAGCGGCAAAACACAGCCGACCAGTTTTGCAATAATAATGGTACAGGCAAGCGAAAGCGAAACGATCGCGCTCAAAAGCACGGTATAATCGGAATACCCGAACAGGAGCCGATCTATCAGTTGCAACTTGGCAAAACAGGCAACGCCGAGCGTCAGACTCAAAAGGAGAGCGGCGCGGAATTCCTTCCAGATAACTTTAAAAGTATCTCTCGTGTTTATTTCCCCCAAGGCGATCGAACGAATAACGGTTACGGAGGCCTGCGAACCGGAGTTTCCGCCCGTATCCATGATCATCGGCACGCAAGCAAACAGCACCGTACTGATAGCGTTGAGCTTTTCTTCAAACGAGTTGATGATGAGCCCCGTAAACGTAGCGGAAATCATCAGCACCAACAGCCAGGGGACGCGGTTTTTCCAGATATTCCATACGCTCGTCTTTAAATACGGTTTATTATCGGGGACGACAGCCGCCATCTTTGCGATATCTTCCGTGTTTTCCTTTTCAATGACGTCCATTGCGTCGTCTACCGTAACGATACCCACGAGGCGATTTTCCCGATCGACTACCGGAATAGCGAGGAAACCGTAATTGGAAATTTTTAAAGCGGCGTCTTCTCTGTCGTCTTCCGTAACGGCGTAAATTACGTTGCTTTCCATGATGTCGCCGATCAGCACGTCCGGTTCCGTAATCATGAGGTCCTTTGCCGTAACGTAGCCGAGCAATTTGTTCGTTTCGTCCGTAACGTAACAGGTATAGATGGTTTCCTTATCGATCGCCGTTTCCCGAATGCGGGCAAAAGCCTGCTCCACCGTCATGGTAGGGCGCAAGGACACGTATTCCACCGTCATGATGGACCCTGCGCTGTCCTTCGGGTATTTCAGCAAATCGTTTACGTAGCCGCGCGTTTCGCTATCGCACTGCGCCAGCAATCTGCGCACCACGTTCGTCGGCATTTCTTCCACCAAATCTACGGTATCATCCACAAACAATTCGTCCATCACGGCGTGAATTTCCACGTCGGAAAGTTTATGAATGAGCTTTTCCTTGATGTCCCTGTCCATTTCCACAAACGTTTCCGCCGCAAGGTCCTTGGGCAATATGCGGAACAGCAAAGGGAGGTCTTCTTCTTCCATCTCTTCAAAGACCTTCGCCAGATCGATTTTATTGAAGGTGGAAACGAGCGGTTTTAATACCGAAAACTTCTTTTCTTCCAGCAGTTTTAAAATCTCGTCCGTTTCCGCAATCTTTCGGGCGGTGTCTTCCGGCATTTCTTCGATCATGTCTACGGTATCGTCTACGGAGACTTCTTCCATGATTTCGGAAAGTTCGTCCTCCTGCAATCCGTCTATGATCTTCTTTTTGATTCCCGTATCCAGCAATACGAGAACTTCCGCCAAAAAGTCGCTGTCCAGCTCACGGCAGAAGGGAATCAGGTCTTCCTCCTCCATTTCTGCAATGAGCGCCGCAACTTCTTCGGGCTCGTTCTTCTTCAGTGCTTGCACTGCGGACTTATAGTCCTTTTCTTTTAAAAATTCCTTGCTTTCTTCGATCATGATTCCGTCGTTATAAAACGGGAAAACAGCGCAGACCAATCAAAAAGCAGATTTTACAGCAAAAAGGAACAAGTGATTCGCTCCTTCCTACATGGGTCTGCGCTGCAACTTCGGCCTTTCATAACTTGTTCCTCCTTTTTTCCATCCACGCACCTTGAAAGAGGCGCAATGATGAATTTATTTTTTATATATTATACACCTTGGCAAATCATTTGTCAACCATATTTTTTCCACGAAATTATTTTACCCGCTTTTTTACCTTTTTATTATCCCGGGCATCCCCTTTTTTCAAACAAAATTCCCGTAAGCGCAAAAACTTACGGGAATCGTTTTCAATCAGGATATAACGCCATAACGGAAAGGCTGCAAAACGGGATATCCGTAACAAAAGCGAAAGCCTTTCTTCACTCTTTGCTTATCTTTCCGAGGCATGGAACACAACGCCCAGCGTGCCGGGGCCGCAATGCGCGCCGATAACGGGGCCTACGGGCTGAATCAGGATATCCGCTTCAGGATAAATCTCCCTGATTTTAGCGGATAATTCTTCGGCTGCAGCGGAAGCGTCCGCCTGCAGGATCATGATCTTCCAATCCGTTACGTTTTCACCCTTTTTCACTATATAGTCCACCAAAGCGGAGATTACCTTTTTGCTGCCCTTGACCTTTTGTACGCTCTGCAAAGAGCCGTCCTGCATAATGGCGATGATAGGCTTGATGCCGATGAGCGTACCCATAGCTGCCGCCATGCCGGAAATTCTGCCGCCGCGTTTTAAGTACACGAGGTCGTCCACCGCAAAGTACGTTGCGCTGTGCTCCCGCAAATCCTCCACGTAAGAGACGAGCTCGTCCATACCCATGCCTGCTTTGTACTGCAAAGCCGCATAGTAAACGATGAATCCCGCACCCAAACTGATGGATTTGGTATCCACCGCCCGAATGGTACGTGCGGGGTACTTTTCCCGCAACGTCTGAATCGCCTTTTCCATGAACGCAAACGTACCGGAAAGTTTATGCGAGAAAGTAATATATAAAATATCTTCCCCTGCCGCAAGAACGGGTTCAAAGTATTCAATATAATCGTATTCGTTTAAGGCTGAAGTCGTAGGTACCGCTTTGTTGCGCATGGCATCGAAAAATGCTTTAAAGTCATGTTCCTTGCCCATGTCGTAACCCTTCGTTTCCGTTCCGAGCGTATAGGGCATGGAAATGACGGAAATCCCCAATTCTTCTACCATGGTATGCCAAAGTTCACAGTTTGAGTCGCAAAATAAACGATACATAATAATCATTCTCCTTTTTTTGGTACATATTTATTATAACACGCATGAACGAAAATCACAAATACTTTTTTCCTTTTTTTCTTCGATTTTGTGCAAAAATTTGACAAATTCAAAGCATTTTCTTATTTCAGCACTGAAATAACCTTTTTTGTTACGGTTTACTTGACATTTTTTTCAAAAAGCACTATAATGAGGGAAGTGTTTGATATAATATATTTTGGATCTTTGGAGGATGAATCAACATGAAAACAGCGATCATTACGGACAGCAACAGCGGAATTACGCAGGCGCTTGCAAAAGAATTGGGTATCTTTGTCGTTCCCATGCCCTTTTTGATTGACGATGGGGAATATTTTGAAGATATCAACTTATCGCAAGCAGATTTTTACGAGAAACTGAAAAATAACGCCAACGTTTCCACGTCGCAACCCATCGTAGGCGATTTGCTTGCTTTGTGGGATGACGTTTTAAAGGACTATGACGAAATCGTGCATATCCCCATGTCCAGCGGACTTTCCAAATCCATGGAAACCGCACGGGCGCTTTCTAAAGACTACGAAGGAAAGGTGCACGTAGTAGACAACCAGCGCATTTCCGTAACGCAGAAGCAGAGCGTTTACGACGCCATCCGGATGGTAAAAGACGGTAAAACCGCCGCTGAAATCAAAGAGTATCTGGAAGCAACCAAATCGGACTCCTCTATTTATATCATGGTGGATACCATGAAGTATCTGAAAAAGGGCGGACGCGTTACGCCTGCCGCCGCTTTGATCGGCACCATGCTCAAATTAAAGCCCGTTTTGCAGATTCAGGGGGACAAGCTGGATAAGTACGCCATTGCCAAGACTTTAAACAACGCAAAAACGACCATGATCGAAGCAATCCGCGCCGATTTGACCGGAAGATTTGCCGAATACGTTGCCAACGGAGAAATGGTACTGCATTTTGCCCACACCGAAAACCTTGCCGAAGCGGAAAAATTCAAGGAGCAGGTACAGGCGCAATTCCCCGATATCCCCGTCGGATGGGTCGACCCGCTTTCCCTCTCCGTCTCCTGCCACATCGGCCCCGGTGCGCTTGCCGTTACTTTGACGAGAGTTTTAAAATAACCGTCGGATAAGAAGGATTCTTCCATGTATAAATACGAAACGCATTGTCATACTGCCAGAACCAGTCTTTGCGGTCGGATGTCCGCAGAAGATATCGTAGAACTTTATATCGCCAACGGCTATACGGGCGTATTTATCACCGATCACTTTTTAAACGGCAACACTACCGTTCACAAAACCATGCCGAACGCCCCCTATGCGGAAAAGATTGAAGAATTTTGCAAGGGCTACGAAGAGGTAAAACTTGCCGCAAAAGACAGATTGCAGGTGTTTTTCGGGTTGGAATTTTCCTATAAAGGAACGGACGTGCTTTGCTACGGCTGGAACAAGGAACAGCTGAAAAATATGCCGGAGATCATGAATCTGACCATGCGGCAGTTTTGCGATTACTGCCGGGAAAACGGCGCCCTTGCCGTGCAGGCGCATCCCTTTCGGGAAGATTTTTACATCGACCATATCCGACTTTTCCCCAATGCGGAGGGCGTGGAAGTTTTCAACGCCGGGCGCAACCGACTGTGCAACGACCTGGGCAATTACTACGCTTTGCAGTACGGCAAAATACGCACGGGCGGTTCCGATTTGCACGTTACTTTTCAGCCCGTGTTATCCGGTATGGAATTTTCGGAAAAGATACGGTCCGAACAGCATTTTATTTCCTTATTGCGGAAAGGCGAAGGCAATATCTTTTCCCAACCAAACCGTTTTTTAAACCGTGAAAAAAGTAGTTGAGTATTCAACTACTTTTTTATTTCCGTATGGCGTTTTCCGTTATTTTTTACATTCGTATTGCATATACGCTTCGCCTTCCATGTTCTTCCAGTAAAAAATGCCGTCTTCGTATATCATATACGAATGCGGGGAACCTTCCTTCGGGATGGAGACCGAACCGCAATTGATATAGACGTATCCTTCCCGCTTTTCGCACTTCGGCACGTGCGTATGGCCGCAAAGCAAATAATCGCCTTCCGCAAGGGGCGGCACGGGTCTGTGCCCGTGCGTGCAATACAGCGCCTTTCCGTCCGCAAACAGCACGGCGTACCCGTTGAGCACGGGGAAAGGCAAAACCATCTGGTCCACCTCCGTATCGCAATTCCCCTGTACGCATAAAACGTCCTTTGCTATCGGGGTCAGCATGGCTATCACTTGTTTCGGGGCATACCCGTCGGGCAGGTCGTTTCTCGGTCCGTGATACAGAATATCGCCCAGCAAAACCAATTTTTTCGGTCTTTCCCGTTCGTAGGCGGCAAGCAACTTTTCACACCAGGTTGCCGAGCCGTGAATATCGGAAGCAATCAACAGTTTCATAAAAAAATTTCCTTTTTTTTGATTTTATCATAGAAAAGCTTGCTTGTCAAACGAAAAAAAGTGTATAATGTACCTATATAAGCACTATTTACTTCTGGAGGAGTTTTATGAAAGAAATAACCCTTGTTGCAACCGTTCCCGAATTAAAAATTCGCCTCTTCGGTGAAATCGACGTTCGCAATCGCGACAGATTTCTCCGGGAAGTCACCGCATTCTATACTGCCTCCCCCGCAAATATCCTTTTGGATTGCACCGACGTAACGTTTATAGACAGCAGAGGCATCGGTGCGCTCGTGTCCGTTCTGAATCAGATTTCCGCCAACGGTCATACTTTAACGCTTTGTTCCTTAAACGCCAACATTAAAAGAACCCTTATCCACTGCAACTTAGCCGACCGCTTCATTTTTACCGATTAAGGAGTTTGTATGCAATATTTTGAACCGATCGTTTTAGAAATTCCTCTGCAAAAAGAATATATCACTACGCTCCGACTGACCGTGGGCGGGTACTGCGCTTTGACGGACGCCACCGCAAACGTTATTGAAGACGTAAAGCTCTGCGCGCAGGAAGCCGCTCTCCTGCTCATGCGGAACGGTTACCGCCGCGCAAAGCTGCACATTCAGATGCAGGAAACTCTGCATATTCATATGACGGCGGAGGGCGAAAAGCTTTCTTGCGCGGACGAAACCGCCGCTACGGAAAACGAATTCAGCATTTTGATCATCGACGCTTTGAGCGATAACTTTGAAAACAAAGAAAACGAGTCCGATATAGATTTTTCCATATAAAAAATTATGCCCAATTATATTCCAAAGCCGACAGGTTATAAAATAACTTCGTATAACGAACAAACCACCATGTCCCTTTTTATGCGTTATAAAACAGACAGCAACGGGCAAAAATATTGGGACGCACGCACTCTGGAAGATCTGCTCAACAGCATATCCGGTTTGGTTTTCAAATGGGTCACCGGGTTTTTTCTTTCCAATTCCTATATGTCGCACGACGATCTGTTTTTAGTGGGTATGGCGGAGCTTACCCGTATTTTGCCCCACTTTCAATTGGAGCAGAACGTAAAACTGCAAACCTACGTCAAGCCCTACGTTTGCGGAAAAATAAGAAACTATATACGGGATAATCACGGCGGCGTATACACCGTAAGCCGCGATATGCAACAAAAGGACGCCCGATTGGCAAATGCGGAAAAGGAGTTTTACGCCAATACGGGAAGGGAGGCGACCCTTCGGGAGCTATCCGAAAGAACGGGGCTCTCCTTGGAAGATATTCAGATCATTATGGAAATCCGAAGCGGTAAAATTCCCATTCCCATCATCAACGGAAACAACGACGCGGAAAACGAACCGGGAATCGAACCCGCCGCTCCGACTCCTTCGGAAGACGTATCGGAAACAAAAGATCTGATTTGGGAAGCGCTCAACCGACTGAAAGACGCAAACACCAGAAAGATTATCGAGTTGCACTATCTGAAAGACCCGCCCCTCAGTCAGGCACAGATTGCAAAAATACTGGGGTGTTCCCAGGCTACCGTTTCCGCAAGAGAAAGAAACGCCTTGAAAGAACTGAAAACAATCATTATTTCTATCCGAAAAAACAGCTGACCAAGCATTACCGTCGTCAGGTTTTTATACATATATCGTATATTTTAATACATATATTATATCGCAGAAAATGAAAATCGAAAACATTCAAGATTATACAAAAATGACTGAAGCGATACGCTCTGCCTGCAAGGACCTTGCGCAGAAAAGCGTACCCGAAGACCGCTTATACGATTGCAGGTTAATAGCAACCGAACTGATTGCAAACGTAATTCAGCACCAGCATACCGCCGCCGATTTAAGCGTGGAACTGCAAAAAGACGATATCCGCATTACGGTAGAATCCGCTTGCCGTCCGGATTTTGATATCTGCGCCGTTTTGCAACCTTCTGCTTACGATACTACGGGCAGAGGTCTGTTCATCGTAAAAGAACTTTGCGATAACCGGGTTTATCGAACGGAGTACGGCGTAACCGCATTATTAAAAATCAATTAATCCCCAAGAATGCTCATTTTAAAAAATGAGCATTCCTTGCATTACGGGTATTTTGTTCTGTCCGATAAACTAAAAAACTTCTATTTTTGAATTCATTTCAGGAGGTCCTACTATGACTCGTTATTTAAAAATATTATTATCCTTTCTGTTCTGTCTGGTAATGGCAACCGCCGTTGCCTGCACCGAAAATCCCTCCGCCTCCGACAGCTCCGCCAGCGCGTCCGTATCGGAAAGCGTATCTTCCTCCGACTCCACGCAAAGCGAAGCGTCTTCTTCGGAAACGTCCGATTCCTCCGACTCTTCTTCGGACTCCCCCGTAAAGCCCGAAGATCCCCTTGCCGGCAATAGCTACGTCGGTTTCCAGACGGTCAGCCAAGGCATGACGATGCAGGTAACGCTTACCCTCGGACAAGACTCCGTTTGCCATCTGTTGTATGAAGGCGAATATTCCGGAGTATCCTTTAAACAGGAATACGACGGTACTTATATGCAGATCAGCGAAGATCTCATCAAAATCACTATGTCCGTACAGGGCAACACGGGCAGCGTATATGCGCGCCTGTATACGGACGGCACCTTTGAATTTACCGAAAATATCACGAGCGGCAGTTACAGCGGCCGATACGAAGAAGGCTCCATCGTATACGAAATCATTGTATTCTTCCGCCCCGATAACACTTATTACATGGAATATACGATCACCTTTTCCGGTCTCACCAAAAACGGCGTTTCCGAAGGTACCTATTCCGTGGAAAAAGACGTGTATATTCTGGTCAGCGAAGACCGCCCCGAACCGCTCTATATGACTTTGGACGAGGAAACCATGACCCTGACGATCTGCTCGGCGCCCGATACTCCCCCCGCGCAGGATACATACGTATGCGATTTAACTACGCCTTACGGCACCGTTTCGCTCACCCTTACCCTCTGCGACGAGGAAAACTGCACGCTCGGCTACTCGCTTTCCGCAATGGGGCAACAGTATACGGACGAATTTACGGGGACGTACACGACGAATGCGGACGGCACGCTCCGGCTTTCTATTCCCGATTATCCCGAATACAGCGTAACGGTATCTTTAAACCAAGACGGCACGTTTGAAATTATAGCTTCCTCCGACCCCGTTACCCCGCCCGAAACCGACCGCGTTTATACGGGTACCGTCACTTTGGAAGGAGTGGGCGAAATAACGCTCACCCTCTACCTGACCGGGGATTCCGATTGCACCGTTGCCTATTCCGTTTTCGTGATGGATCAGGAATACGGCGGCACGACCGAAGCTACATATACCGTCAACGCAGACGGCACGATCAACCTGACGATTTCCGAATTCAACGACGCCACGATCGTTTTGGAACTCTTCGACGACGGCACTTTTGAAGTCGTCGGCGCTACCGTACCGGACGTTGACTTGGAAAAGACTTACGAGCATACCTTCACGCTCGGAAAAATCTCGTTGCGCGTTTACTGCACGGTCGGTCTTGACGGCGTAACCGTCGGGTACGATCTGAAAGTCGGGTCATGGGTCGATACTTCTCACTCTATCACCCTGCATATCCCCGTCACGGCAATCGCTTAAAAAGTAACCGACGGCAGGTATATGCCCTTTGCAAAAAATTAAGCCCGAAATCAAGCATATCGCTTGATTCCGGGCTTTGCTTTTCGTTGCCATCCGATTTTGCAATCGGTTGCCGTCCGTAAAAAAAAGAGTCTGCGCTATGCAGACTGCTTTCTTTTCGGATTCGTGTCGTATTTACGCTCTTTCCAACTTATTGCTCTTGAGGCAACGTGCGCAAACATAACCGTTTACTGCCTTGCCGTTTGCTACGAAGGATACCTTCTGAACGTTGGCTTTAAAGGTTCTTTTGGTTCTGCGGTTGGAATGGCTTACGTTGTTACCGGACATCTGACCCTTACCGCAAATACTGCATACTCTTGACATATTAGCACCTCCAATGTGGATATTTCCGTTTTACGCACGTGTTATAAACGAGCGGGCATTCCTTTCCAAAAAGACTCAAAAAAGGACCTTCTGAAAAGAAGCATAATAAATATAGCACTTGTTTTTGAAAAAA
>CAMAGA010000045.1 GCA_945833955.1 uncultured Clostridia bacterium | reverse complement strand
GCTTGAAAAAGTAACCATTCCCGCAAGCGTAGAAAAAATAGATTATATGGCGTTTATGGAATGTACGTCGCTTGACAGCGTATACATAAGCGATTTAAAAGCGTGGTGTTCGATTGAGTTTGGAGCCTACAAATCCAACCCCTTAGATAATGGCGGTAAGCTGTATGTAAACGGGGAGCTGTTGACAGAGCTTGTCATTCCGCAAGGTATAACCAGAATTTCCGATGGGGCTTTCAGTGGTTGCGACTCTATTACAAGCCTGACGATGGGCGATGCGGTAACGCAAATAGGTGGGGCGGCATTTGAGCATTGTACTTCGCTTAAAGACGTGACGCTCAGCAATAACCTGACGGAGATTGGCAATTTTGCTTTTTACGGCTGCTACAATATCGGGTATAACGTATACGACAACGCAAAATATATCGGCAACGCAGCTAATCCCTACCTTGTGCTTGTGGAGGCAAAGTCGCAGGATATAACTACTTGCGACGTGCACCCCGATACTCGATTTATATGTAACGAAGCTTTCTTTGATTGCAAAGCCCTTACGGACGTAACCATACCGGCAAGCATTCACGAAATCAGCAACCTTACGTTCAGTGGCTGTAGCTCACTTAAAAACGTTACCCTTCCCGATAGCATAACTTACGTAGCTTCAAGCTTGTTCAACGGTTGCACCTCGCTGGAAAGTCTTATAATCCCCCAAAGCGTAAAGGAGATATACAATGGAGCTTTCAAGGGCTGTACTGCGTTTAAAACCGTATATTATAAGGGAACGGCAGAGCAGTGGGCGCAGGTAAGGATAGGGAAAAACGGCAACCAAAGCGTTGCGAAAGCCGCCGTGTATTTCTACTGTGAAACCGCACCCTTGCAGGAGGGCAATTTCTGGCACTACGATACGGACGGTAAAACCGCCGTAGTATGGGGTTAATTGCCGTCTAATGGTAACAAACAAAAATTAATTTTTAAAATTTTTCGCAATTTGGCAAAACATCGAGTATAAATATGTGAAAGAAACAAAGCGTCTTTCACCATAAATATAAAAAAGAAAAAGGAGTATTATTATGGAAGAGAAAAAACTTAGTCAGGCAGATTTTCTGCGTAAGTTAAGCAAGTGCAAAACCGTGGAAGAGGCTCTCAAGGTCGCAGAAGCGGAAGAAGTAAAGCTGACGGAAAAGGAAGCGGCTGACCTGCTTGAAAAACTCAATATGCAGAGCAAGGAGCTTTCCGACGAGGAAATGGAAGCTGTGGCTGGTGGTTATAGTAACGACGCTGATGTCATAGATATTGAATGGGGTTATGATGACAAAGGCCGTATCACTCGCTATTGGCAAACTAGTGGTCGTGTATGGGGCGTAAACTGTCCGAAATGTAATCGTGAATGTTATTCTAAGGGAGATACCGGTATATGGTATTGTGATCACTGCAATACATGGTGGTATGCCTTCTGCTGGCGACAGGTAACATATACAAAAGGTAAATATAATAATTAAGACGCCGCTATGCGAAAATTTTGTTATGAGGCAGGTTTGTTGAATCCGTTGCCTTCCGACCTTGAGGATAAAGCTCGGCAAATTGCCAGGATGGATGCGTTGCTTTGTAAGCGCAATCGCCTTTGGAAAGACAACCGAATCGAAAGGGGGCGCCGTGCGTGGAGTGAACTGTACGGCAATGATTACTGTCGGGCATGGGAGCATTTGCCCAAGGCGGCGGCTGAGCCTTTTACAGAGCAGACTTTTATTGCACTCCACGCCCTGCTGATGCCGCACGTGCCGTTGGGCTACAAGAAGAATGATAACTTAATCTTAAAAAGGGAAAACGGTATAGTCAACGGCATATTCTTCATTCCCCCCGGGGCAGAGGAAACTCCCCAAGCTATGACTGCGTTGACGGACGCTTATCGGCAGTGGGAACAGTCGGGCGGCTTACCTGCATTGGCAACGTTGGGGTGCTTTCTGCTGGATTTTCTTTGTATCCATCCCTTCTCGGACGGTAACGGCCGCACGACAAGGCTTTTGCTCGTACTGTTGCTGTTGCGTATGGGGTTTTCCGGCGCTGTGTTCCTCGATGCGGAAAGCTATCTGCATATACCCTGCCACCGTGTAGCTATGGTTAAAGCTCAGCGCAGCTCTATGCAGGGTTGGTATGAGGGGCAGAACGATTACCGCCCTATAGCGGAGTTTTGGCTGGAAACAGTCCTCGAACTGTATCGGGAAGCTGCGGAAGATTTTTGACTTCCGCAAGCTTACCCCACTTGAATTTTATTAAAAAAAGGAGAAAAATTTATGAATATCTCAAAAGAACTTATCGAAAAAGCAAAGACCGCAAAGACAGCGGAAGAACTTTTGGAAATGGCAAAAGCGGAAAAAGTTGAACTTTCCGCAGAGGAAGCGGCAAAATTGTTTGCCGAACTCAACAAAACGGGAGAGCTTTCCGACGAAGAGCTCGGCAACGTTGACGGCGGTGGTTACTGGAGCAGTAAAAGCGGCCATAAGAGCGGCGATTATCCTTTATTTTGTATGTATCAGGAGGTGATCGTGCAGAGCGTTTTTTCATCCAAGAAACGCGCTACCATCCATTCTGTCCACTCGGAGAGAAGCCATGGTGAGTTTACCTATGCCGTCCAATACGAAAATGGTGAAGTCGAAGACGACATCTATGAAAGTCAGATGATGCAAAAAGTTTCGTATGACGTCTGGAAGCCATATACTTCTTTAGACTGAAAACGTGGATTTTGTATCCCTTTTACTACGGTACCGAGGACCGGAACAGTTGTAAGAAAAAATTTTAACTGAATAAGTGAAAAGAGGCAAAATGCAATGTATTACATACTTTCAAAAAATATCGCCCTGCGCTCGTGGTGGCTCGTGCCTTACGCTTATTACGTAAAACACGAAGAGATGGCGCACGGGTTGAAAAAAGAGGAGTTCGAACTGCTCTCTCTATGCGACGGTCTGCACGATATCGAGGAGAGTAAACTTGCAGAAAGCCTTGTGCGGCGCGGAATGATTGTCCCCGTTCAAAAGGGCGAAGCAACTCTTACCGACTGGCAAAAGCCCATGGCTTGCGACAACCGCTATATGCCGCACATGAACTGGATGATCACGGGTAAGTGCAACTACAACTGTCTGCACTGCTTCAACGCCAAGGACAACGCACCCTTGCAGAGCGAGTGGTCGCTCGAAGAGGCGAACGCACTTTTGGACGAGGCGAAAAAATGCGGTATCAACGCTATCCTGCTCACCGGCGGAGAGCCGATGGCGCACAAGCACTTCTTTGAGATTTTAGAGGAGATTTATCGCAGAGGAATGTTCGTGTTCGAGCTGAACACCAACGGCTATTACATAAATCAGACCGCCCTCGACAAAATGAAACGGATCGGTTGCTATCCGCTCGTTAAAATTTCCTTTGACGGCTTGGGCTATCACGATTGGATGCGAAACCGCAAGGGAGCGGAAGAGGACGCCGTGCGCGCCATTCGGCTTTGCAAGGAAAACGGCTTCCGCGTGATGGTGCAGATGAACGTCAACCGCAAGAATCGGGAAAGCATTTTGCGGAGCTTGGAATACCTCGACGAGATAGGCGTGGAACGCACGAGAATCATCTGTACTACCGAATCCACCCGTTGGGCGCAAAATGCCGCAGGGCAGTCCTTCACCGTTCCCGAATATTACGAAGCGTGCCTTGCGGTAGCGCAAGCGTATATTCGCGGCGAACGTAAGATGACGCTGGACTTCTGGCAGGTGCTGGATCTGGACCCGCAAAGAAAAACGTACCGCCTTGCGCCCCTGCGTGGCTGTATGAGCGGATATCGGGAATCGCTTCCGCTCTGTAAGGGTACAAGAGGTATGATAGCGGTGGCGGCAGACGGCGAGGTCTATCCCTGTATGCAGATGTCGGGCTGGATGAAAGCGCATAACGTTTCCTTCGGCAACGTAAAAAAGCAGGGTCTGCAACCACTGTTGCAAAGCGGCGCATATCTGGATACGGTTTGCGCCACCGTCGGGGATATGATCAAAGTCAACCAAAAATGCGCAGAATGTAAGTATCTTAAATATTGCTTGTGCGGTTGCCCGGCGCTTTCCGGCTTGACGCACGAGGGGGATTTCTTTACCCCCGACCTTTGGAAGTGCTTTTTCTTGGAACACGGGTACGTAGAAAAGGCGGAAGCGGCGCTTGCCCCGTACAGACATATGACGGCGATTCCAAAGGACGAATAGAGGAATACGACTACGGCTACGGCAGAGGGAGTAACGGCAAAATGGATATTACTTTACGATTAAAACGGCTCTTCGACTATCAGAAGTTTGAGCAGGATGCGGAATTGGATGCGCTCATCGGCGAAACGGACGCTTACCTTGCAAGAGAATTGACGGACGACGAAATGTCGTTCGTCAATGCGGCAGGGGAGTTTGAGTCGTTTGGCGAGAACGAGCCCTCGGGAGAAGAGGACGATGATACCTGAATCGGAAAGCGACAAGATTTACGCGCAATATCGGAATAAGGTATTCGGTTACGTCTATGCAAAAGTGCGCGATCGGACGGAGGCGGAGGATATCGTGCAATCCGTTTTTATGAAGGTGTTCCGGAATATAGGTTCTTTCGACCCTGCCAAAGCTTCCCTGTCCACGTGGATATACACGATTACCCGAAACACGGTTTATAGCTATCTGGAAAAGAAGTATGACTGTACCGAGGTGGAATGGTCGGAAGACATAGCCGACCCCTCCGAATCTCCCGAAAAATTGGTTGAAAGCAAGGAGCAGCTGTCCGTGCTGGCAAAGGCGTTGCAGGCTCTCCCCATGGAAGAGCGTTCCGTAATCATTCTGATTTACTATCACGGGCAGAGCAAAAAGGCGACTGCGGCAAGGCTCGGCATCACGTATAGTCGGTTACGGTATCTGCACGACAGGGCTGTGAGTAAGCTGCGGGAATCGTTCCCGGAGGAATAGAGGATTCTGTTACTCTGTTTGTCTGTTTGAAAGAAAGTTAAAGCAGGTTTTGGGTATGCCGCTCAGCTCAACCAATACGCACATATCCGCAGTGTGGGTAAGCGTGGAAGATATCATTCGCCCCGCTTATCAGCCGGCCCCCACCAAACCGCTGACTGCCCGGGATTCAGACGGCTCTGCCTTGGGTGCGTATCAGGATTGGTTCAACTCCAATAGATTAAGCTCCTACTTCTCTTCCCGGGGGCAATACCCCCGGACGAGGCCGGGCTACACCTATAATTGGGGTGCAGAGGACGAATACGGCTTGACCGAGTTCCTCGTACTGCCCAACGCCACGATAGAAGTGGAATTCACAAAATCGGTATACGGGTTCTTAAATTGGCTCCGTCAAAAAAACGGAAGAACAGAGCGTGGAAGAACAGAGCGTGACGACGGACGTCGCCATCGGGTGCAACGCAGAGGTTGCAACGCAATATTGCCCGTTGCATACGGTTTATACCAAAGAAACAATTCTGGCATAATAAGTTGACAGAACAATTTGACAGAACAATTTGACAGAATAAAAATAATTTGATACAATAAAAAAGATTTATACAGGAGAACGTTATGAACTTCATTGAAAAGATCTTCCCTGAACTGGCAGGGCAAACGTGGACCGTTATCGGAATTACGAGTCGATAAAACGCCTTTGCAGCAGGAATAAAATATCCATAAAAGGAGTTATAAAATATGAAAAGTAAATCTAAAATCGTTGTCGCAGTATGTGCGCTTCTTTGTATCACGACGTTGTTGTTTACAACGGCTTGTTCCTTTGGGAAAGAGGCGTTGAACAACGTGGATTGCATGGGTTCCATCTATATCGACGGGGAACAGACCGTCGTGCTGGAAGGATCTATGTCCGCCATGGGCGACGAAGCCGCCAGATTCAAGTCGGATATTTCCGCTTCGGATATCACGTTTTCCGGTACGCTTACCGGCAAAAAGATCGTTTCCGTTACCTATCGGAGCGAGGAGAGCGTGCAGTTAGTGCTTTCCGGCAAAACGCAGGGGGCTTCGGTAGACGACGCCGACGGTATGATTACCGTTTCCGGTCGGGCAACTCAAAACGGTTCGGATTCCTATTGTTACGTCTGGGTAAAGAAGCCGCAGATGATCACGGGCGGCGGATCTTCCAGCGGCAGCAGTACCAACAAGCGGTTTACGTCCACCTTCACCATTCCTTACGGCACGATTGCTGCCAATGCAGCGGACTATATCACTCTGGTCAACCAAAATAACGGCAACATCAAGGAAGTACAGGTCGTAGACGAGCACACGCTCAAAATCTCCGTGGAAAACTTCGATCCCACGCAGGGCGAAAATTTCCCTTCCGTAAAAATTGCGGCCCCCGCAACGAGCTTCAACGTAGAACTGGTCGTATTGATCGGTAAAGCAGGCAACTACGATTTGGTATAAGAACAGGCGACGACGGGATTGCAGAGCCGCTCTGCAAGAAGCGGCGGCTTGGCAATCGCCCGAGCGGCGGAGTATTTAGGAGAGAGAAATTCTTATGAAGGAAATAGGAAGAAAGACGGACTGTAAAATCATAATTTACGTGGAATTTGCGGCAGGCATACTGTGTTTGCTTCTGGCGGCGGCTGTTACCGCTCTGCTCATATGGTATGCCGTAAACGACGGCTTTGCAGGGGTGGATAAAACCATTGCCGCCATCGTTTTTGTAGTGTTCTATTTGTTATGCTTAGGCGGCGGAGGGTGGCTCATCGAACGTTTCTGTAAATGGAAAAAACTGCCGGAAACGCTCATTTGGGAAGACGGCGATTGCCTGTGCTTTTATACCAACAAGGAGGAACGCATCGCATGGAAGGACGTGGACTTCGTTTTTGCCGGACCGGAATCGCTCTTCGTGCATCTGCTCGGCGGCGGCTACGGGATTGTGTACATCAAAGCCGACGGCAAAAAATACAAAGTGTATTTTGTAGACGAAGCCAATACTATTCCCGATGCGATTGCGGATAAACTTTCCGCTTGACGGAAAGGCGCGGATATCGCTTTTAATCAGAAGTAAAAAAATATTATAAGAGGAGACTATCATGTCAGAATTTATCAGTTGGGTCCGGGAACTCTCGGGCGGCGCATTCGACGGCGTTTCGGAAGGCGTCATCATCGCCATGAGCATCGTGGCGGGACTTTTAATCATCGCGTCCATTTTTGCATTTTGCGTTTCGGTCTATCTTGCCATAAAATACGTAAAGTACAATAAAACCAAAAACAGCTGCGGCAAAACGGGCGAACAGGTTGCAAGAAGCATCTTGGATAATCACGGATTGCAAAAAATCAAAGTTTCCGCCACCGGTTCCATTCTGTTCGGCAACAGCTACAGCCACTATTTCAAGAAGGTAAGACTGAGACGCCTCACATGGAAGAAGGATAGCGTCACTTCGCTTGCCATGGCGGCGCAAAAGTCCGCGCTTGCCGTGCTCGATAAGGAAAACGACGCCGATATGAAAGCCCGCGTCCGTCTGACGCCGCTTATCTATTTCGGACCCGTTGCGTTTGTTCCGCTGGTCGTCATCGGCGTATTGCTGGATCTGCTGGTATTTACGAGCGGCGCCGGCCTATGCACGTTTATTTGCACGGGTGTGGCTACGCTCTTCTACGTGCTGTCCTTCGTTATGTCCATTCTCGTATTGAAGACGGAAAAGAAGGCGCAGGAACGAGCTTATGAAATCATGAAGCAGGAAGGGCTTGCCACCAAGGAAGAGCTGGAAATGTGCCGTAAATTGTTCAGACTTTACAATATCGAATACATAAACGATATGGTAATCGCTCTTCTGGAACTCATTTATCGTGTATTGCAGATCGTTGCGTACGCACAGAATTCGTCTTCGTCCAACAAGTAAAATCGCTTTGCGCATTCCGTTACAAGTTACGCTTTGCGCATATCCCGAAAAAACACAGAGGAGCAGAGTAATTCCGCTCCTCTTTTTTTGCACCGAATGCGAGGAAAGGAATTTTCGGCGCAAGCACAGGAACCGGGGAGCGGCGCAGGAGTAGAAATCGGAGCGGAAGGGAAAAATTTTTTGAGAAAATATAAAAAATATTATTTTTTTTGGAAAAACTCTGTTCAAAGCGAAAAAAACCGTGTATAATATAATCGGAAGGGCGAGAAGTTCTTTCTCTTCCCGTAAAGCAAAAGCTAAGGATGCTTATTTCTAACTGAAAAATTAAAACAGCGTCCTGATATCTCTTGTTTTACGGTAGCTAGCGGGGCTTATTTCAACGAGGGCATTAGTTCCGCAATATCACGAGGCGCAGATAGCTAGTCAGGTTTATTTCAAGTGTGGAACCGTTCAATCTGACAATATCATTCATCTGCGTTTACAGGAGGGAAAATGAAAAATTGTTTCAAACGGTATCTTTTCAACAAGTTCATTTTGGTATCGGAAAAAAAGGGGCGGAACCCTTTGGAAACCATGGTACTGCTCGCCGAAAATTTTCAGATTAAAATTACGGCAGGGCAGGAGCTCGTCAACGAGGATATGATTCCCTTCGTTGCCGACAGTCTGGGCAAAAGCGTTCCGGACGCTTTCTACCGCGGATTCCCCGAGTCGGTCAGAAAACTGACGAAGAACGAATTGCTCTTCGATCAGCTCCTGCACTATACGGTTACATACGGCTTTGGCGACTTTTCCGAGCCCGGGCATTCCGTTTTCGAGGAGGACTTCGACAGGCTCCTCTTTGCGGAAAAACCGTACGTAAAAAACTACGTAGTTCTCAGCGAAGAAGCCGCAACGGCAAAAATTCAGGAATACGTGGAGGATATGCTCAAAAGCACCCGTCCGCTCAATCTGGAACAATTGGAGTTTGTAAAGTCCTTTATTGAGGAAACGCAGTATAAGGTGCAGAGTTGCGCCTGCAAGGATACGGCAATTGAGCTGTTGGTGGACACGAAAGATCTTTACTATACCAAGTTTATCACGCTGGCGGATGTAATCAGACTGGTGGATACCATCAACTATAAAACGTATCACAATAGCGATATCCGCCTGCTCAACTTTAGAAATCAGGACAGAAAGCTCGTCACCAAAGTTCTGGACGCCATTTTCGATCACGGGTATTGCAACGAGAGGGACTGCTTTGAAAAGAAAGCCGTCTGGTGCGGTCTTTTACATCACATTCACTATCAGCCGAAAACGAAGCTCGCGCAGAACTTCGTTGCAGCAATGCGCGGCAAAGAAAACCGTTCCGTGTACTCCGAATTCGAGCGTGCCATGGCGCAAAAGGATATACGCCGCGCAGTTACCGTCCTTTTGGCAGGCAAAGGGCAGGGAGCGCTGCTTCGGAACCTCAATTACATACTCAGCCGTTGCCAAAACGATCGGGACGTGGAATTCGTGCTCGATTCCTTGCAGGTCGAAAAGCCCATTCTCTGGATGCAACTTTTGTTACAGTACGTAAACTACGTTTCGGGCGGGGCGAGAACCTTCCTCTTTGCCTACCATTATCAACTGAAAATGCACGAGGAAACGGAAGAAGAGGAAGAGAGACGGAAGTCCGTTCTGCCTGCCAAAACGGTGGAATACCTGATGCAGTTCGTACAAGGAAAGTTGCGGGCGCTGTTACGGGGCAGACTGCAAAAAGTTTATATTGACCCGAAGATGTATAGTTACGCCCTGCCCTTGCAGGAAACGACGTCTAACGGCGGCTACGGCGTACTGCCCAAGGGGACAAGACTTCCCATGGAACAGGGCAAAAAGATCCGTGCTTTTACCTATTGGGAAAAGGTGGACGATATCGACCTGAGCGTGATCGGCTTATCGGAAGACGGGCAGCAGACGGAGTTTTCCTGGCGCACGATGGCAGGGAGGAATTCCGGGGAGATTACTTACTCGGGGGACCAGACTGCAGGGTACAACGGCGGTTCGGAATACTTCGATATAGACGTTGCTCTGTTTAAAAAGAAACGTCCGGACATTCGGTATCTCGTTTTCTGTGACAACGTATACAGCGACCAGACCTTCCAAAACTGCGTATGCCGTGCCGGCTATATGCTTCGGGACGTGCGGGATTCGGGCGAGATATTTGAACCGAAAACGGTCAGATCTTCTTTCACGGTCACTGCAGACAGTCGGTTTGCGTTCCTCTTCGGCATCGACTTAAAGACGAACGAATTCGTCTGGCTGAACGTCGGCAAAAGCGATAACCGCAACGTCGCCGGGGAAAGCAACTGTAATTTCTTACTGCCGTACTTTTCAATCACTTCCGTTCTGAACGTGGGTAACTTCTTTGAGATGCTTTCCTCCGAGGTGGTAACCGACCCGCAGGAAGCGGACGTAGTCGTTTCCGATGAAGAATGCAAAGTGCGGGAAGGCGCTACGGTCATCCACAGCTACGACTTTGAAAAGCTGCTTGCCCTGATGAACGGATGATAGAAAAATTTCTTTTTACAAAAAAACTCTTCGGAAAAGCGCAGTTCCCATAGGGATTTTTTAAAATATAAAATTTTATAGAATTGCGCTT
>CAMAGA010000044.1 GCA_945833955.1 uncultured Clostridia bacterium | reverse complement strand
TTGTGTCTTTCGATGACTGCGTTTAATTCACGTTCCTGTTCGGGCGTGCCTTTAAACGCGTTGGTTTTTTTGTTTTCCATGCGTATTCTCCTATGAGTACCATAATTGACTTATCTATTTTATCATAGCAACCAAGTATTGGCAAGTGTAATTCGGTTTACAGTTCTCAAAAAATGTAAACAAATTCCTTGTTTTTTTCTGCAGGATATGCTATAATTCTTTTGAGATGACTATATAAGACTTTTGAAATGAGAAAATACAAAAATAAGGGGTATAAAGCGATGATCAAATGCGACGCAAGGGAGAAAAATAAAATTTACGGGCGGGTGAAAAAATCGCTCTTAAAACTCCTCGCCTGCCGTTCCTTAGACGAAATCACGGTGGGGAACGTTGCCGAAGAAGCGGGCATTTCCCGCCAATATTTTTACCGCTACTATCTGGATAAAATAGACCTCGTATACGATATCTTTCTTGGCGACGTAGAGGACGCCTTGGCGGAGACCTTTCAACAAGAGAACGTCCCCGATATCTTTATGCAACTGCAAACCAATACCGTATTCTATCAAAAAGTTTTACAGTCCTCCTTTTGCAAGGAGTTCTGCCGTTTTACCGTTCTGACGGGCGAATACTTTATAGAAACGCTTTACGAGCTTTCCTGTAAAAAAATGACGGTATCGGAGGAGCAGGCGGCGGAAGTGTACGTTCACGGCGTGAGCTCGTTGTTCTTTGATAACTTACTACATAAAAAATACGAGGCGGAAACGGTAGCGGAAATCTGCCAAAAAAACGCTCCGCCCGCATTGGGCGCGGGATTATGCGAGCGCTTCGCCGCCGATCGGGTTCTGCACGGCGTTATCAAAAAGTTGACTAAACTGTTCCGCCAGTCGGAATAGCCGTTCTTCGGGTTTTGAACGGAAAGCGGATCAAAAACGCAGAAGTATAAGAAAAACAAATAGGTATGTTTCTTTTTTTGAAACTTTCTTTTGCGAGGAAACAAAAAAAGAAAGAATTTTTCAAAAAAAGAAGAAAAATCCGTTGACATTTTTCTAAAACAGGGTTTAAAATAGACGCAACAATTTGGAAACCGTAGATACGGAGATAATGGTGATTATGCTTCCACAGAGAGTCCGCCATGCTGAGAGTCGGGCGAAACACAGATCATCAAATGGACCGTGGAGGGTGCAGTCAAAGGAGCGCGCTTACGCTTTGAGTATTCTGCAACGTTATGGCTTGCGTTAAGAGCCTCGGGATATGATGGTATTCCGACAGAGTGCAAAGCGGTAAAATGCTTTGAAGCAAGGTGGTATCGCGGATAGAGTTTATTCGTCCTTGACAGAGTTTTTATTCTGTCGGGGATTTTTTTATGCTTTTGCGACGGAAAAAGGAGATGACGTTATGATTCGACCGAGTTTGGATACGGTTACAACGCTGGCGGCAAGCGGCAAATATAAGGTAGTTCCCGTCAGTCGGGAGATTCTTTCCGATAGCTGCACGCCCATTCAGGCATTGCGGATTTTAAAGAACGTTTCCGGACATTGCTATATTCTGGAATCGGCGGAGGACAAGGAAAAATGGGGCAGATATACCTTTCTCGGATTCGACCCCAAGGAATCGGTTACCTGCACGGCAGGCAAAATGAAGATAGGGAATCGGGAGTTTATCACGGACGACCCGGCAAGCCATATCCGGGCGTTATTGCAGGAATACGCTTCGCCTAAGTTCGATTATTTACCGCCCTTTACCGGCGGGTTGGTAGGGTATTTTTCCTACGATTACATAAATTACTCGGAATCGACTACAAAAATACCGGTGGAGGATTCCGAACGTTTCTGCGATATCGACCTGATGCTGTTTGACAAGGTAATCGCTTTCGATAATTTTCGGCAGAAAATCATTCTCATCGTCAATATGCCTTTACGGGATACGGAAACCGAATACGCAAAGGCGCAGAGGGAGCTGGACGGGCTGGTGAACTTGCTTCGGGAAGGCAAACCCGTACGGGAGAAAGCAGGCAGGTTATTGAGCGAAGTAAAGCCACTCTTTGCCGAAGACGAGTATTGCGCCATGGTCGAGAGAGCCAAGTATCACATATGCGAGGGCGACATATTCCAGATCGTGCTTTCCAACCGTCTGAGTGCGGAATTCGAGGGGAGTTTACTCAACGCCTATCGCATTCTGCGGACGATCAATCCGTCCCCCTATATGTTCTATTTTTCCGGTTCGGACTTAGAAGTTGCGGGCGCATCGCCGGAAACGCTCGTCAAACTGGAAAACGGCGTACTGCATACTTTTCCCTTGGCAGGAACCCGCCCCCGCGGCAGGACGGCGGCGGAAGATAAGGCGCTCGAAGCCGATCTTTTGCAGGACGAAAAGGAGCTTGCCGAGCACAATATGCTGGTGGACCTCGGCAGAAACGATCTGGGCAAAATCAGTCGGTTCGGTTCCGTAACCGTGGAAAAGTACCACGAGATAGAGCGGTATTCGCACGTGATGCACATCGGCTCCACGGTACGGGGCGAAATTCGGCAGGAGTTCGACGCACTCGACGCAATCGGGGCGGTGTTGCCGGCAGGCACACTTTCCGGCGCGCCCAAAATACGGGCTTGTCAGCTCATTGCCGAGCTGGAAAACAACAAGCGTGGCATTTACGGCGGAGCGATCGGGTATCTCGATTTTACGGGCAATATGGATACCTGCATAGCCATTCGCATCGCTTACAAAAAGAACGGCAAAGTCTTCGTGCGGAGCGGCGCAGGCATCGTGGCGGATTCCGTACCGCAGAAGGAATATCGGGAGTGCATTCATAAGGCGGCGGCAGTCGTCAAGGCGTTAAAGGAAGCGGAGGACGTGTTATGATTTTACTCATAGATAATTACGACAGCTTTTCCTATAATCTGTATCAGCTGGTCGGGGAGCTGTATCCGCAAATCAAAGTCGTGCGCAACGACGAGCTCACGGTGGAGGAGGTGCGCACTCTGCGTCCGCAGGGCATCATCCTTTCCCCCGGACCGGGCAGACCGGAAAATGCGGGGATCACCCCTGTCGTAGCCAAAGAAATTGCGGATATTCCCGTTTTAGGGGTATGCTTGGGGCATCAGGCGATTGCGCAGGCGTTCGGGGCGACCGTAACTTACGCCAAGCGCCGTATGCACGGCAAGCAATCGGACGTGCGCTTCGATTTGACTTGTCCGCTCTTTGCAGGCGTTCCCGAAGTTGCGCCCGTGGCAAGATACCATTCTTTGGCGGCGGATCCCGAAACGATTCCGCCCGTATTGCGGATAACGGCTCGCACTACGGACGGGGAAGTCATGGCGGTGCAACACGCAGAGCGACCGCTGTTCGGCGTACAGTTTCACCCGGAGTCCATTATGACGCCGGACGGCAAAACCATGCTGCGCAACTTTATCCGCTATATGCGGCAATACGAAAATACAAACGAAACAGAAGGAGAAATCAGACGTGATTAAAGAAGCGATTATAAAAATAGTAGATAAGCAGGATCTTTCCTATGCGGAAGCCTACGCCGTCATGAACGAAATCATGAACGGAGAAACCACGCCCACGCAGAATGCGGCGTTCCTTGCCGCCCTTTCCACCAAGAGCAGTACGGCGGAAACGGTGGATGAAATTTCCGGTTGTGCGGCGGCAATGCGCGCGCACGCCATCCCCGTGCAGACGGATTTGGATATTATGGAAATCGTCGGCACGGGCGGAGACAAGGCGAACAGCTTCAATATTTCCACCACGGCGGCGCTCGTGGCAGTGGCAGGCGGCGTAAAGGTGGCAAAACACGGAAACCGCGCGGCTTCCTCCAAATGCGGCACGGCGGACTGCCTGGAAGCGCTCGGCGTAAACATTCAGCAGGACCCCGAAAAGGCAAAGGAACTTTTAAATACGGTGGGTATGTGCTTCTTCTTTGCGCAGAAATATCATACTTCCATGAAGTACGTCGGTGCTATCCGCAAGGAGCTGGGCGTGCGAACGGTCTTCAATATTTTAGGACCGCTGACCAATCCCGCTTCGCCCAAAAGACAGCTTTTAGGCGTATACGACGCTTCCTTGGTAGAGCCTCTTGCCCGCGTTTTGACTACGTTGGGCGTAAAACGGGGAATGGTCGTGTTCGGCAAAGGTAAACTGGACGAGATTTCCATCTGCGACAAAACGCTCGTCTGCGAGGTGCAGGACGGCGAATATAAAACTTATGAAATTGCGCCGGAAGACTTCGGTCTGCCCCGTGCGGAAAGAGCGGATATTGCCGGGGGTACGCCGTTGGAAAATGCGCAGATCGTTCGGGATATCCTCAGCGGCAAGGAGCGGGGTGCAAAGCGCAACGCCGTTCTGATGAACGCCGGTGCGGCGTTGTACCTTGCAGACAAGGCGGCAAGCATGGCGGAAGGCGTAGCTTTGGCGGCGGAACTCATCGATGGCGGCAAAGCAACGGAAAAGCTGGAAGCGCTGATTGCGGCTTCCAACGCATAGAAGGGAAAATAACGTGTCGGATATTTTGCATACGATTGCCGAATACACGAGGGAGCGTATTGCGGCGGAAAAGAAGAGAATACCGCTTTCGGAAATGCGGGCGCAGGCGGAGGCGATGGAACGGGAGAATTTCCCGTTGGAACGGGCGCTACAAGGGAAAGAGCTTTCCTTTATCTGCGAATGTAAAAAGGCTTCGCCTTCCAAGGGGCTCATCGCTCCCGACTTTCCCTACGTGGAAATCGCCAAAGAATACGAAGAAGCAGGGGCTTCCGCCATTTCCGTACTGACGGAACCGAAGTGGTTTTTGGGGAGCGACGAATATTTACGGGCGATTTCGCAGGCGGTGCGCACGCCGTGTCTGAAAAAGGATTTCACGGTGGATGAGTACATGATTTATCAGGCAAAGGTTTACGGCGCAAAGGCGGTGCTTCTGATTTGCAGTATCACGGAAAAGTCCGCACTGGCAGACTATCTTGCCCTGTGCGACGCTTTGGGGCTTTCCGCTTTGGTGGAAGCGCACAGTGCGCAGGAAGTGGAAACGGCGCTCGGCGCAGGGGCAAGGGTGATCGGCGTGAACAATCGCAACCTGAAAGATTTTACGATCGACACGGAAAACAGCCGAAAGCTCCGTTCCCTCGTACCGCAGGAGGTGATTTTCGTATCCGAAAGCGGCGTGCGGAACGAATCGGACGTGGCGCAGTTAAAGGCGATCGGCGTGAACGCCGTACTCATCGGGGAAACGCTCATGCGGTCTGCGGATAAAAAAGAGACGCTCGCACGGTTTCGGAGGGCGTAGAGATGACCAAAATCAAGCTTTGCGGTATGTGCAGGGAAGCGGATATCGAGGCAGCCAACGCGCTCCTGCCAAACTTTGTCGGGTTTATTCTGACGGGCGGTTTCCGCCGTTCGGTTACGAGGAAGCAGGCAAGGCGGTTGAAGAGCAAATTGGATTGCCGCATCCGCGCGGTGGGCGTATTTGTGAATGAATCGGTGGAATACGTCGCTTCGTTCGTGCAGGAAAAATGCATAGACGCAGTGCAACTGCACGGAGCGGAAACCGAGGAATATATACAAGCGTTGCGCAAAAGAGTGAACGTTCCCGTATGGCAGGCGTTTAAAATTGCGAAAGCAGAGGATTGCGAACGGGTGGCAAAGAGCCGTGCAGACCTCGTACTGGTCGATTCGGGGCAGGGAACGGGCAAACCGTTTGACTGGGCTTTGTTGCAGGGCGTTGCAAGGGAGTACTTTCTGGCAGGCGGCTTGCAGGCGGAAAACGTGCAGGCGGCTTTGCGGCAGGTTGCCCCCTACGGCGTGGACGTGAGCAGCGGCATCGAAACGGACGGGAAGAAGGATCCCGAAAAAATGAAAAAGTTTGTGAATGCAGTCAAGGAATTTGACGGAGGAGAAATATTTTGACGAATAAAGCAGGAAGATTCGGAATATACGGCGGACAATATATGCCGGAAACGCTGATGAACGCCGTGATCGAGCTGGAAGAGGCGTATAACCGCTTCAAAGACGACCCGACGTTTCAGGCGGAGCTGACCGAGCTTTTCAACGGTTACGCAGGCAGACCTTCGCTTTTGTATTATGCGGAAAAGATGACAAGGGATTTGGGCGGTGCGAAAATCTATCTGAAACGGGAAGATTTGAATCACACGGGCGCACATAAAATCAACAACGTGCTGGGGCAGGCGTTGCTTGCCAAAAAGATGGGCAAAACACGCCTGATCGCAGAAACGGGCGCAGGGCAGCACGGCGTGGCAACGGCAACGGCGGCGGCTCTGTTCGGCATGGAATGCGTGGTATTCATGGGCGAAGAGGATACTAAGCGCCAGGCGCTCAACGTGTATAAAATGCGGCTTCTGGGTGCGAAGGTCGTACCCGTTGCAAGCGGCACGAGAACTTTGAAGGACGCCGTTTCCGAAGCCATGCGGGAGTGGACTTCCCGTATTGCCGATACGCATTACTGCATCGGTTCCACCATGGGACCGCATCCCTTCCCGACGATCGTGCGGGATTTTCAGGCGGTCATTTCCAAGGAGATCAAGGCGCAGATACTGCAAAAGGAAGGCAGACTGCCGGACGCCGTCATCGCCTGCGTGGGCGGCGGATCGAACGCCATGGGGTCGTTCTATCACTTTATCCCGGATAAGCAGGTTGCGCTCATCGGTTGCGAAGCGGCAGGGCGAGGGATAGATACGTTTGAAACGGCGGCAACCGTCAATACGGGCAAGGTGGGCATCTTCCACGGCATGAAGTCTTATTTTTGTCAGGACGAATACGGGCAGATCGCACCCGTCTACTCCATTTCCGCAGGATTGGACTACCCCGGCGTAGGACCCGAACACGCCTATCTGCACGATATCGGCAGAGCGACTTACGTGCCCGTAACGGACGACGAGGCGGTGGACGCATTCGAATACCTCTCCAAAACGGAAGGGATCATTCCGGCAATCGAGTCCTCCCATGCGCTTGCCTATGCCAAAAAGATTGCGTCGGATATGGGGAAGGACAAAATCATCGTCGTAACCGTTTCCGGCAGAGGCGATAAGGACTGCGCCGCCATTGCAAGATACAGAGGAGAAGACATTCATGAGTAAAATTCGTCAGGCTTTTGCAAATGGCAAAGCGTTTATTCCGTTTATCACCTGCGGCGATCCCGACCTTGCCACGACGGGCGCAATCGTCCGCGCCATGGCGGAAAACGGAGCCGATCTCATCGAGCTGGGCATTCCCTTTTCCGATCCCACGGCGGAAGGACCCGTCATTCAGGGCGCCAATCTACGGGCGTTACGGGGCGGCGTTACCACCGATCGGATTTTTGATTTCGTAAGGGAACTGAGAAGAGACGTCAGTATTCCCATGGTCTTTATGACGTACGCCAACGTCGTCTTTTCCTACGGGGCGGAACGATTTGTTGCCGCCTGCGAAAAGACGGGCATAGACGGCTTGATTTTACCGGATATCCCCTTCGAGGAAAAGGAAGAGTTCATCGACGTCTGTCGGTCTCACGGCGTGGATCTGATTTCCATGATTGCCCCGACTTCGGAAAATCGGATCGCCATGATCGCAAGGGAAGCGGAAGGCTTCCTCTATATCGTATCCTCTCTGGGCGTAACGGGTACGAGGAGCGAAATCCATACGGATATACAAGCGTTGGTGCAGGCGGTTCGGAAAAACACGGATATTCCCTGCGCCGTCGGGTTCGGTATTTCCACCCCGGCACAGGCGCAGAAAATGGCAAATCTTTCGGACGGCGCCATCGTCGGTTCCGCAATCATCCGACTCGTGGAACAGTACGGCAAGGACTCGCCCGAAAAAATCGGCGAGTACGTCAGGAGCATGAAGTCGGCAATCCGGAAGTAATTTTTCGTAATGTATAATTTATAATATAGCGGTATGGGAGCGAAGCTTCCAACGAAAACGGCATGGATAGGTCGGTCGGAAAGAGACGATTCCTTCGGGAGTCGTCTCTTTTTGCGGTGAAAAGGACAGCGCAAGGATAGCGCGGCTTTTGTACGTGCCTTTCTGCGCCGTAGGGGGAATCCGCAGATATACCCTGTGACTTTACATAGATTTTACGTTCATTTTACGAAAAGTCGGTAGTTTCTCTTTTCCGTTTATGATAAATTAAAGGTACAAAATCAAATTAAGGAGAAACGAAAAATGAAACAGAGCAAAAGAATCATGGCGGCAATCGTTGCCACGTTACTGGCGGTAAGCTTAGCCGCCTTCGGGTTGGTCGGATGCGGAGGACAGGTCGATGCGACGGATCCTGCCGCAAGCATCACGAGAGCGATCGGCAGAGAGGCGTCTTCCGGTACGAGAAGCGCATTCCATGAACTCGTAAAAAATGAGGAAGGGCAGAGCATAGAAAAGGCTTTGGAAAGCACGCAGCTGAACGCCTGCGTTTCGGAAAGCACTTCCACCGCCGCAGTCGTTACGGCAGTAGCGCAGCGGTACGATACGCTGGGTTATATTTCCCTCGGCAGCCTTGCTCCCAATGCGGATAAGGTACAGGCGGTTGCCCTGAACGGCGTTGCCGCTACGGTGGAAAACGTTGTCAACGGCAGTTATAAACTTTCCCGTCCGTTCAATCTCATTCTGAACGAAGAAAACTACGCCGCAAACGACCTTGCGCAGAACTTCGTCAGCTTTATCGAAAGCTCCGCAGGGCAGGAACTCATCGTGGAGGAAGGTTACGTTACCGTTCCCGACCTTGCCTTGCAGACGTACTCCGTATATACGGGCGATAGAACCGTACTCAATATCACGGGCTCCACTTCCGTGGAAAAACTGATGCGTCGCTTCGTGGCGGCTTATACCGAACTCAATCCGGGTATTACCGTACATATCGACGCCCAAGGGTCGGGGCAGGGTATCTCCAATGCGCAGGCAGGCACGAACGATCTGGGTATGAGCTCCCGTGCGTTGAAGGCAAGTGAAACGGGCGTGGTAGCGCGTAAGATTGCAGACGACGGCATTGCTATCATCGTAAAAAAGGGCAGCCAACATACGAACGTTACTTTGGCTGACTTGTACGAACTCTACATCAACGGAAAAGCGATTGAAACAAAATAATGGATAAAATCAAAAGAAAAATCGGATGCGGCAATGCGGAAGGAACAAAGGACGTACTGGCAAAAATTGTGTTTGTCGTTTGCGCTTTGTTCTCCGTGGTTGCCGTATTCGGCATAATCGGTTACATTTTATACGGCGCATTGCCTGCCCTGCGGGAAGTCGGATTCTTCAACTTTTTGTTCGGAACGCTCTGGTCGCCCGATTACGGCAAATACGGCATTCTGCCCATGATCGTCAATTCCGTCATCGTTACGGTGGGGGCAACGCTCATCGGCGGTATGGTCGGCGTATTCACCGCCATCTTCCTTTCGTACTGGTGCCCCGACAAATTGCATATACCCTACAAAGGCAAAATCCAATGGGTTGCCCGACTGGTGAAAGCGCTGGAAAAGATCAACCTTTGCACGGTTTTCGATCAGGTCATCAAGTTGCTTGCCGGGATCCCGTCCATCATCTACGGCTTGTTCGGCTTGGAAGTCATCGTGCCGATCCTGGCAAAAATGAATGCGCAGGGCATCGGGCAGGGCATATTGGCTTGTTCCGTACTGCTTTCCGTCATGATTATCCCCACGGTGGCGTCCCTTTCCAAAAATGCGGTGGACGCAGTGCCCAAGTCGTATTTTGAAGGCGCGCTGGCGCTGGGCAACACCAAGGCGCAGGCGGTGTTTCGGGTAGTGGTGCCGGCGGCAAAGTCGGGCATCCTCTCCGCACTCATTCTGGGCATAGGCAGAGCCATGGGCGAAGCGATGGCAGTCATCTGGGTTTCGGGCAACCGCGCCCTGTTCCCCACGGGATTGTTTTCCTATGTGCGCACCTTAACGACGAATATCGTCATGGAAATGGGCTACGCAACGGATATACACCGCAGTGCGCTCATCGCTACGGGGCTCGTATTGCTGCTCTTTATCCTCGTCATCACGCTCTCTTTGAACCTCGTTCCCAAGGAGATTCGGGATAAAAAGGGAGTGCGCAAATTGAGCAAGGACGGAAGCAGTGCGGTGCATTACGTCAAAAAAGGTAAATTTTGCACGGCATTGAAGGTAATTGCGGCGGTATGCGCTTCGCTCGTTGCGGTTATGCTCGTAGCGATCGTCCTCTATATCGTCATCAACGGGATTGCGAATTTCTCGTGGGATTTCTTCAGTATAGAACAGAAGATAGACGAACCGACCTTCTTGCCTGCGCTCTGGGCAACGCTGGAGCTCGTGTGTATCTCGCTCGCAATCGCACTGCCGATCGGCATCGGGGCGGCGATTTTCCTCAACGAATACGCTAAGCCCAACAGTCGCATCGTCAAAGTCATCCGTACTTTCATGGATACGCTTTCGGGCATTCCCTCCATCGTGTTCGGCTTGTTCGGCAATATCGTGTTTGCACAGCTGTTCGGCGGTTGCAACGTAATCGTGGGTGCGCTGACGATGACGCTCGTCGTGTTGCCTACCGTTATCCGCTCCACGGAGGAAAGCTTGCGCACCGTACCCATGAGCCTGCGGGAAGCCAGCTACGGCTTGGGCGCAAACAAGATACGCACGATTTGGAAAATCGTTTTGCCGTCCGCCTTCCCGGGCATTGCCACGGCGGCGATCCTTTCCATCGGCAGAATTTTAGGGGAATCGGCGGCGCTGATATTCACGATGGGCACGACGCTTACCTTCACGGGCAATCCGTTGGACAGGGGCAGTTCGTTTACCGTTTTGCTGTACTATTGCGCCAACGAAGGTATGTATATGGGAGAAGCGTATATGCTTGCATTCTTGTTGCTGGGCTTTTCGCTGATTCTGAACCTGATCGTGTATGCGATACAGAAGAAAGTGAAAAACAAGGAG
>CAMAGA010000043.1 GCA_945833955.1 uncultured Clostridia bacterium | reverse complement strand
TTAAGCTTAAACCATATGCCGATGACAATATTTTTACATAAATTTCGTCCATTAAAAAACCCCCAAACATCAGGCTTTTGCCTGTTATACAGTTTATGAGGGTTGATTATTATTTATTATATTCAGTTTAAAGATGCAAAAGAGGGGAAAGTCATGTTTCATATCGTCTATAATCCGCAGGCGGCAAAAAAGAAGAGCGGAAAAACGCTGGAATACGTAAAAAAAGCTTTGGATAAAGCGGGCAAAGAATACGAGGTCCATCCCATGATGCAAAAGGGGGACGTAAAGGAGACCGTGGGTCGGCTCACTTCCGAAGGGTCGGACTCCATCATCGCCTTAGGCGGAGACGGTTCCCTCAATGCCGTACTGAACGCCTACGTGGATTTTGAAAACCATCCGCTCGGCATCGTGCCTGCCGGAACGGGGAACGACTTTGCCGCGGCGGTGGGCATTACCGACGCAAAGACCGCCGTTCGGGCTATTTTGCAGGGGGATGCCAAGGCGACGGACTTTATAGAGCTTGCCGGCGGGGTGCGTTGCATGAACGTGTGCGGCACGGGTATAGACGTAGAAGTATTGCACCGTTATAACGAGGGCGGTTGGATAAAAGGGAAGTTGCGCTACGTATCCTCCCTGATAGACGCTTTGCGTACGTTTCAACCCGTGCGTATGCGTTGCGTTACGCAAGGCAGGGAATCGGAGCATTCCGCCTTTATCGCCGCAATCGGGAACGGGAAAAGGATCGGCGGCGGCATGAAGATGTGCCCCAAAGCGCGCGTGGACGACGGCCTTTTAGACGTGGTAGTGGTGGATTATATCGGGAAGAAAAAGATTTTGCCGGCGTTTATCGCCTTTATGAGCGGAAAAGTCATGCGGCTTCCGGAAGCGCACTGTATGCGCGTGGCGGAAATCGAGTTTGAAACGCCCGATACGCCCGTGCTGGACGTGGACGGGGAACTGTATACGTTGCCGCTTTCGGCAAAAGCGGTGCACGGCAGGTTGAAGATGTACAGGTAAAGACGGAGGAAGAGAGAAATGGAAGGGAATGTAACGGCAAGCTACGAGCACGAAGCGCTCGAAGCGTTGCCGTACGGTGTGTTTATATCCGATGCGGAAGGGTACGTTTTATACAGTAATACGAGATATAAAGAGGATTATCATAACGATACCAAGGTGTGGAAGCCTTCCGAACGGGAACAGCTGCATAGCTCCTTGCTGGAATTGCTGGATAAACTGAAGACCGACGGAAAGGGCGATACCGTGGGGGAAGTGCTGTATCTGCCGGATAAATACGATAATCGGGGGAACAGAATCGAACGGTACGTTTCCGTTCGCAGGTTGCAGGATGCGCAACTTGCAGGGAATTATATGGGCATCATAGAGGATGCGGAATTTGCCAATCTGCAGGAAGATTTAAAGAGAGCGAGAACGCTGCAGATGAATATGTTGCCGGAAAACCAATGTATGCAAGGCGGTATACGCTATGGATACCGGTACAAAGCCGCCCATATGATCGGGGGCGATATGATCAACGTATACGCAACGGACAGATACCCCGAGCAGAAAGCAAAGGATACCATGGCCGTGCTGACGGACGTGAGCGGGCACGGCACGCTCGGCAGTTTGCTTGCCGTGTTCACCAAGGCGTCCTGGGATATGACGGAAATTTCCCCGGCAAATGCCTTTGCGGATTTTTATCAAAAGTTCAAAAAACTGGAAATTGCAGACGACACGTATATAACGGGCGTCGCCTGCCGCATCGATCAGACTGCCCAAAAAATTATTTACAGCTACGCCGGGCACGACGCGCCCCTGTTTTTAAAGCACGGGAATACGGTTCGGGTCTTTCGGCAGGAACGCTCCTGCGTTATTTCCGACGTGTGGTATCGGGGAAACGTGCATTATGCGGACTCGGAAGAAGTCTTTTCGGACGGGGATATATTCGTGATGATGTCCGACGGCATTCTGGCCTGTACGGACCAGAACAACAGTATAATAGACGAAGCGTATATAGAGCGTTTATTATTGCGGAGCAGAAGCGCAACGGAGTTTCTGGATAATTTATGGAGAGTGAAATCCGACGTGCAGCCGGACGACTGCACCGTACTGGCATTCGATCTGACCGATCGGGAGGAGGCTTAAAAGATAGTATGGATGAAAAAAAGAAAAAGGGAATAGTTAAGTTATTGCTTATATTGCGCGTAACTTTTTGTATCGTAGCCGTTTCGTTGCTGTTGGTCGGTATGGCGGTAGCCATATTCGTAGGGCTTACCGCTGCGCTCTGGGTTTGGATCGCTTCCTTCCTTTGCGCCCTCGGTATGTTTTTCTGCCGCAACAAGCAGGACGAAAAGGAGCATCCGAAAGAGGAAGAGGTCAACTATATCAACAGCAATAAACACGACGCATAGGAAAAAACAGGGAAGGATTTCGGAAGAGGTCCTTCTTTTATGCGCAAAAAAAGATTGTCAATTTTTATGGATTATCCTGTAAAATTTATGTAAATATTCCGTAAAAATATTTTTTTTAAAGAGAATGATCTTTCAGAACGTTAGACTTTCCGAGGAAAAAATGATATAATACCGAAAAAGAAAAAAGGATATAGTAAAGCATAGAATAATATTTGCCGCTTACAAAAAAGCGGCGTGCGGCAGACGCAGAAACCGTTCTGTTGCGAGAGAAGGAGGACGGAGAAAAAATGTTGGAATTAAAAAATATCACCAAGCAGTATTACGTGGGAGACCAGACGGTGGACGCCCTCAAGGGTATTTCCGTGAACTTTCGTAAGAGCGAATTCGTTGCAATCTTAGGCCCATCCGGTTGCGGCAAAACGACCATGCTCAACATCATCGGCGGGCTCGACCGCTACACGACGGGCGATCTGCTCATCGGCGGCATCAGTACCAAACAGTATCGGGACGCCGATTGGGATACCTACCGCAACCACTCCATCGGGTTCGTGTTCCAGAGCTACAACTTAATCCCCCATCAGACGGTACTGGAAAACGTGGAACTTGCCCTTACCCTTTCGGGCGTTTCCAAAAAGGAAAGGCGGGAACGGGCTGCCCGTATGCTGGAAAGAGTGGGGCTGGGCGACAAACTGAAAAACAGACCCAATCAGCTTTCCGGCGGACAGTGCCAGCGCGTTTCCATTGCCCGCGCGCTCATCAACGACCCGGAAATCATTCTTGCCGACGAGCCGACGGGTGCGCTCGACTCCGCTACGAGCGTGCAGATCATGGAGCTTTTGCGGGAGATCGCCAAGGATAAACTCGTGATCATGGTAACGCATAACCCCGACCTTGCCGAACAGTACGCTACGAGAATCGTCCGCTTTAAGGACGGGTTGCTCATAGACGACAGTAACCCCTACGACGGGGCGGCGGAACGGGAAGAAGAGGCGGAACGGGTCCGGCTCTTTAACGAGGCGCAAAAGGGGAGCAAAAAAAAGAAAAAGCAGAGCATAGACGGCAAAAAACGGGCTTCCATGTCCTTCTGGACGGCGCTCAGTCTGTCCTTTAAAAACCTGCTCACCAAAAAGGCGAGGACGATGCTCGTTTCCATGGCAGGTTCTATCGGTATCATCGGCATTGCGCTCATCCTGTCCATTTCCAGCGGCGTGCAACTCTATATCAATCAGGTACAGGAAGATACGCTCTCTTCCTACCCGATCACCGTGGAAGAGGAAACGATGGATATGACGAGCGTGGTTTCCAACCTGATGGGCGTTGCGCAGGGCGAAATTACGCACGATAAGGATCAGATTTATGCGAACAACGTGATGATAGAGATGTTTCAGGCGGTCATGGCGGACGTATACAGCAATAATCTGAAAGATTTCAAAACGTATCTCGACGATGAAAACAGCGATATCGCCCGGTATATCAGTTCCGTCAAGTACGGGTACGACATCACCATGCGCATCTATACTTCCGATACGTCCGGCGGCGTAACGCAGGTCAACCCCGGCAGCGTTTTAAACGGTATCGTCGGCTCCCTTTCTGCCGCCTACGGCGCATTCACGGTGAACGCCTGGAGCGAAATGCTCGATAACGACGAACTCGTGCATTCCCAATACGAATTGCTGGCAGGGCACTGGCCGGACAGAAATTCCCCTGATTACTATCGGCAGATCGTGCTGTTTGCGGATAAGAACAACGAAATCAGCGACTATATCCTCTATTCCCTCGGCTTGGCGGACGCCAAGGAACTGAACGAAATGATGAACGCCATTTTAAACGGGCAGGAATACGAACAGCCGCAGCACGTTTATACTTACGACGAACTTTTAAACACCACCTATAAAATGGTGCTTGCGCCCGATTTGTACCGTAAGTCGGACGGCGTATGGCAGAATATGTCCGATAACGCCAATTATATGAAAAACGTAGTGCAGAACGCAACGGAATTGCAGATCGTGGGCATCGTCCGCCCGTCGGAATCCGCCACCGCCGCTTCCGTAACGGGTACCATCGGCTACACTTCCGCCCTGACCCGTTACTATCTGGAAAGCGTCAGCCGTTCGCAAATCGTGCAGGAACAGCTTGCCGACCCTACGAGGGACGTGTTTACGGGCAAACGCTTCGTCAATTCCGGGGAGAAGCCGACCATGGACGAAGTGCGCGCTTACGTTGCAACCTTGCCTGCCGAAGAGCAACAGCAGTTCAACGACGTGCTCTGCAAGATTCTGACGGAAGAAGAGATCATCGAAATGTTCACGCCGGCACTCATGGAAAATTCCAATACGTACGAGAAGAATCTCGCCAAACTGGACTATGCCGATCCCGCTAAACCTTCGAGGATCAGTATTTACGCCAAGGACTTCCAGTCCAAGGACGGCATCGTTGCCTGTATCGAACGCTATAATGAACGACAGATACAGGACGGCAAAAAGGAAAACGTAATTACCTATACGGACTACGTCGGATTGATGATGTCGTCCATCAGTACCATTATCGACATTATTTCTTACGTACTGATCGCCTTCGTCGGCGTATCGCTCGTGGTATCGTCCATCATGATCGGCATCATTACCTACATTTCCGTTTTAGAGCGAATCAAGGAAATCGGCATTCTCCGTTCCGTGGGGGCGTCCAAACAGGATATATCCAACGTGTTCAATGCGGAAGCCATCATCATCGGGTTTGCCGCAGGGGTATTCGGCATTTTGGTCACGTTGCTTTTAGATATCCCCATCAACCTCATCATCTATTCGCTTTCGGGCATTGCAACCATTGCCAGACTGCCCGTGGCGGGTGCGTTCATACTCATCGGTATCAGCGTGCTGCTCACGTTCATTGCCGGGCTCATTCCTTCCCGCATAGCGGCAAAAAAGGATCCGGTGGAAGCTTTGCGTACCGAATAAGTTTTTCCAAGGTCCAAAAAAACCGTCTGCGCTATCGTGCGGACGGTTTTTTTGTGTGTATAAAGCTCGGAATGGCGGCACATACTGCCGATATACGGAGGTTATAAATCATGATGAATCGAGAAAACATCAATACGGCTATCGGCTGTAACGTACAGGAATGCAAGTTCAATTGCGACGGCAGAAATTGCACGTTGCAGAAGATCCTCGTCGGCGAAAGCTGTGCGGAAGGTCAGTGCACTTGTTGCGAAAGCTTCCAGTCCAGAAACGCCTGAAAGAAGTCGTAAAACCACGGCAAAAGCCGTACCGCATAGGCGGTACGGCTTTTCTCTATGCAAAACGTAGCTAAAACAGTTGTAAAAGGGGCGTAAGCAGCGTCAGGAGCGGAATCGTCAGAAAGGAGAGCGCCGTGCTCATGAGTACGCAGTTGGCGGACAGTTCCGTCTCGCTGTGGTGGATTTCCGCCATGTTCAGAATGACGGAAGCGCACGGTACGCCGGACAAGACGAGCGCAGAGGCCTTGAAGGAGAAGGGGAGCGGCAAAAAGAATACGAAAAGGAACGCAAACAGCGGAAAGAGTATCTGTTTGCCGAGGCACGCCGCATAGACGATCGGTTGACCGAATACGCTTTTGAGCGGTACGGTAGCGAGCCGTATGCCGAGTATGAGCATACAGACGGGCGTAGTCATGGCGGAAAGCAGGTTGAGCCCGCTTAAAAGCATTTGCGGCAGGTATTGTTTCACGCCGAACGCATACAGGGGAATCGCAACGTAAAAGGCGATAGTGGAAGGGTTGAGGAGAGCGGAGCGCAACGTCATGAACTTTTTGTTGCCCGTCAGGCAGAACACGCCCACGGTGAACACGAGAACGTTCATGGTGATTACGTAGATGGAAGAATAGCAGGCTACTTCCGGATTTTGCGGAAAGAGCGCTTTGATGACGGGCAGTCCGAAGAACCCCACGTTGCCGAGCACCGTGGCGATCGTCAGAACCCGATACTTTGCGTCTGCGTATTTTTTGCGCAAGAGGAGAAAGACGATGGCAAGGAAGGCAATCTGGAGCGTCAGGGAAACGGCGAAAAATAACCCCATGTAGCCCAGATTGGACAGCGAAAAGTCGAAAGAAAGAAAGGCGTTCACGACCATGCACGGCGAAAGCACGTAGATGAGTATGGAGGACAGGGTAGAAAGATGCTCCGCTCTGACCCGTTTGCACTTGCAGAGGATATAGCCGGGAACGGCGTAGAGCAATGCGAGAACGACGTTCTGCAGGGAGATGAGAAACATAAGCGAACCTCAAAAAGGGGGCGTGCGGTAAAATACGCCCCGGGCAATATAGGATATAGAATTATACGGATAAGTTTTCCAAAACGAGCTTATCGAAATCCACCTCTTCCACAAAATCTCTCGGTAAAAAGCGGACGTTGCGGAATTTTGCAAAGTTGAAGATGTGCGTTTTAACGACGACGGGGGTGGGGATATCCAGCTCCGCACACAGTTCGGAAACGTAAACGAAGAAATGCGACCACACGAGCAGTTCTTCCTTTTCATATACGTATTGGCGGACGATCTTTTCACCCTGCATGATTTTTACCCAAATTCTGACCATATATTCATTATACGAGGTTCTCAAAAAATGTCAAGCTTTCCCGTTGAAATTAGCACAAAATATTTCTTTGCGTTCAAGATAAACTTGACAGGCGCAAAACTTTCCTGTATAATAGAAAAGCAGAATTATATTTCCCGTGCGGCGGCAGCGTAGCCCGGCGGGAACAAGAGGTGTCAGTATGGAAAACAATAAAGTAACAATGTCCATCCGCGGTTATGAGGACAAATTGGAAAGATACAGAGAAATTTCTACCGTTACCCGTAAAGAAATCATCGCCCGTATTCAGGAAGCGCGCAGCCACGGCGACCTTTCCGAAAATGCAGAATATACCTCTGCAAGAGACGCACAAGGCATGAACGAGGGCGAAATCGGACAGCTGGAATACGAAATCAAGAATGCGGACGTGCAGATGACCGCTTCCGAAAAAAAGGACGCCGAAACGGCGGTCCGTTACAGGGAAACGGAAGGGAAAAATAAACTGCTGGCAGAAAAAGCGGATCTGGAAGCCAGACAGGCTGCAGCCGTAAGAGAGGGCAACGTTTCCGAAAGGGACGCACTGGACTGGGAAATCGCCAAGGCGGATATGCGCATCGGCAACAACGAGTACGTCATCGAAATGATGAAGGAAATGCTCAGAAACGGCGTCGTTGTAGACGACTTCGCTACGGCTGCGGTTCGGCTCGGTTCCTCCGTAGTCGTATACGATACGGAATTCGACGAGGAAGACACCTATACGATCGTCGGTTCTTCCGAAACGAACGCACTCGAAAATAAAATCAGCAAGGAATCCCCCATCGGTATGGCAATCATGGGCAAAAAGAGCGGCGACACCGTAACGGTCAAGGCACCCGACGGAGAATACGAACTCGTCATCCGGAAAATTTTCTAAGCAGGAAGGAACGTCATGGCAGAAAATCAGAATCATCGGCAGGCACCCGCCGTGGACCTTGCCGAACAGGAACGAATCCGCAGAGACAAGCTTGCCGCACTCGTTGCAGAGGGCAAGAATCCTTACGAACAGGTCAGATACGATATCACCGCTTCTTCTGCGGAGCTGAAGGGCAACTATGCGGAATACGAGGGCAAAACCGTTCGCTTTGCAGGCAGACTGATGTCCCGCCGCATCATGGGCAAGGCTTCCTTTTCCCACGTGGCGGATCGGGACGGATATATGCAGGTATACCTTACCCGACAGGACCTCGGCGAAGAAGACTATACGGCATACAAGAAGATGTTCGATATCGGCGATATCGTCGGCGTGGAAGGCTTTGTATTCACTACGCAGACGGGGGAAGTAACCATTCACGCAAATAAACTGCTGCTTCTCTCCAAATCCTTGAAGCCCCTGCCCGAAAAGTATCACGGGCTCGAAGATACGGATACCAAGTATCGGCAAAGAGACCTGGACCTCATCGTCAATCCCGAAACGCGCGATACCTTCATCAAGCGCAGCCGCATCATCAACGAACTTCGCAATTACCTCAATGAAAGGGGATACCTCGAAGTCGATACGCCTATATTGACGCCGCTCGAAATCGGCGCGTCCGCACGCCCGTTCAAAACGCATCACAATGCGCTCGATATGGATATGTACCTGCGCATCGAAACGGAACTTTACTTAAAGCGGCTCATCGTCGGCGGATTGGAAAAAGTCTACGAAGTAGGCAGAATTTTCCGTAACGAGGGCATGGACGCATCGCATAACCCGGAATTCACTTCCATTGAAATGTACCAGGCGTACGCCGATTATAAGTACATGATGGACATGATCGAAGATATGTACCGTACCGTGGCAAAAAAGGTTTGCGGCACGGCAAAGATTTGCTATCAGGGAACGGAAATCGACATGGAATCCCCGTGGGAAAGGCTCACCATGGCGGAAGCGGTGCAAAAGTATGCGGGCGTGGACTTTAACGAATGGGAAACGGACGAGCAGGCGCGTGCCGTCGCCAAGGAAAAGGGCGTAGAGGTGGAAGAAGGCGAAAATGCGACCAAGGGGCACGTGTTGATTGCGTTCTTCGACGCATTCGTGGAAGATAAGCTCATTCAGCCCACCATCATTTACGATTATCCCGTGGAAAATTCTCCTTTGGCAAAGCGCAAGCCGACCAATCCTGCGTTTACCGAACGGTTTGAATACTTTATGTACGCCCGGGAAATGGGTAACGCATTCTCCGAACTCAACGATCCGATCGACCAGCGGGAAAGATTTACGAGACAGGTGGAAGCAAAGCGCGCTTCCGAACCGGGTTGCAAGGCGCAGGTGGACGAAGACTTCGTTACCGCACTGGAATACGGTTTGCCCCCGACGGGCGGTCTGGGGCTGGGCGTGGATCGGTTGGTCATGTTGCTTACCGACAGTTCCACGATTCGGGACGTAATTTTGTTCCCGACGATGAAACCTAAAAAGAATTAAACCGAACGGGTTTTCGGCAGGGCGCAGATGTGTTTTTTCCTTCTGCGCCTTTGTATTCAGCGTGGTATACGCAAAAAGAGGGAAATATGGACGCAAAAATAACCAAAGACAGATTGGGGAACTTTCTTTCCTACGAATGGCTCAAAATCATCGCTACGGCGGTCATGGTCGTCATTTTGCTGAATGTGCTCTTTGCCACGGTCGCAACGCGCACTACGGCGGGGCAGCATTTTACGCTCGTGGTATATAAGGACGTCAATATGCCCGTCATGGCGGCGGACGATCTGGAAGATAAGATGTCTTCCGGTTCTATCTTCTCTTACGACGTGCTCTCCGTACAGGTATCGCAGATTGCAAACGACTACTTTTCCAATTTGCAGTTGCAGGCAAGATTTTCCGCCGGCGACATAGACGCAACGATTCTGACGGATATGACCTTTTACGAGGACGGGTGCCTCGATTCCTGCCCGCACGGCAAAGAAGTTTCTTCGCAGTCCAATCTGCATAAATTCGTAAACGGGTACCTTGCCGCCTGTGCGCAGATAGACGAGTACATGAATTCCTGCGAGGAGTACTTAAATACCTTTTACGCGGGCGCATTCCGCACGAACGAACTCGATCGTGCGGCGGTGGAAGCATACTTCCGCACGGAAAGAATGGTCGGCGATAAACGCTATAAGAACGAAAAGTCCGTTCTTGCCGGCATCGAAGCGGAGGCAGGCAGAATCGAAAAGCTCAAAGCCGATTATCTGCAATTTGAAAAGAATATAGAGGAGGGGCTCGTCGGCATCAAAACCGTTCCCATCACCAAATACGACGAGAAGCATCAGGAATATACCGAGGATCTGCCCTATGCGATAGACCTTTCCGGGCTTTCCAAAATCAAGGAAATCATGAGCGTTGCCTATAAAGTCGGGGACGAAGTGCATACGGACGAGACTACGGGGCTGTCCCTCGTACTGCACCCGTGGGCGGATTTGCAGAAGGATTTGCAATTCGAGCAGATCGCATTCGTCAATTACCTCGTGCAAAAATACAATACGGTAGTATAGAGAGGTACAAAAGGGGAGGAGTTATGGCTGAATATCATATTTTAAAAATGCTCAGGAAGAATGCGCAGGATAGCAAGATCAGCTTTCATACGCCGGGGCATAAGGGGCGGCGTGCCTTTGCACGGTTCTTTAAGGAAGCGGAAAACGATATCACCGAATTGGACTTTTCGGACGATCTGGCAAATCCGCACGGCGTGATCGATCAGGCGCAGCGGGATATGGCGAAGATATTGACGGGCGAAAGCGGCGGCGAATCGTTCATCGTAACCGACGGCACGACGTGCGGCGTATACGCCATGCTGTATACCATGGCGTACGTTCTGCCCGTAAAAAAAATCAAACCGTACGTCATTATACCCCGTAATTCGCATAAGAGCGTATATAACGCCTGCCGCATATTGGGCATAGAACTGATTATTTTGGAAAACGATATTCTGGACGGCGTGATGCAGCCGATTACGCCTGCGCAGATTGCACAGGCTTGCACGGCGTTTGATAAAGATGACGAGAATCTGAAACAGTGCGCGCAGGAATTAAAAAATGCAAAGACCGAGCTGGAACAGATCGTTACGGCAAGGCACAACGCCGCGGCGGCTCACAACTATTGCGCCAATCGGATGCAGCAGGTAAAGAGCAATTCGACGGGGCAGGATCTCAATTATGAATTGGGTAACTTAAACAGAGA
>CAMAGA010000042.1 GCA_945833955.1 uncultured Clostridia bacterium | reverse complement strand
AGATCATCTCCCTCGCACCGGAAGTTCTTTAAGGAGAAATTACTATGAATATCAAGAAGAATGATACCGTAAAAGTAATTACCGGCAAATACAAGAACGTAGAAGGCCGCGTAACGGCTACCGACCCGAAGAACAACACCGTTACCGTAGAAAACGTAAACAAGCAGAAGAGACACGAAAAGGCAAGAAGAGCGCAGGAACAGAGCAAGATCGTGGAAGTGGAAGGCCCCATCGACGCATCCAACGTCATGGTCGTATGCCCTACCTGCCATAAGGCTATCCGCGTAAAGAAAACCGAATTGGAAGTGGACGGCAAAAAGAAGAACGTCCGCATCTGCCCCAACTGCTTCAAAAATGGTGAAACCGTCGTTTTAGATAAGGCTTTCAAGAAGGAAGCGGAAGCGCAGACCGCCGCTGCTCCCAAGAGACAGAGAAAGCGCGCCAAGGCTGAAAAGACCGAGACGACCGAAGAATAATTCGTAAGGAGAATCATTATGGCAAAAGAATCCACAAGAGTTCGGGTAAACTACGAACAAGAAGTCGTACCCTTCCTTATGAAGAAGTTCGGCTATAAGTCCGTTATGGAATGCCCCAAGCTCGTAAAAATCGTAATCAATTCCGGTTTGGGCGACATCAAAGACAACGATAAGTCCGTGCAGCTCGCTATGTCCGAAATCAAAATGATCAGCGGACAGCAGCCCGTGCTTACCAAGGCAAAGAAGTCCGTCGCAAACTTCAAAGTTCGTGAAGGCATGAACATCGGCATCAAGGTTACGCTCAGAGGCCGCAGAATGGAAGAATTCTACGACAAGTTCGTATCTATCTCCCTTCCGAGACTGCGCGACTTCAGAGGCGTTCCCACCGCATCCTTCGACGGCAGAGGCAACTATTCCCTCGGTATCAAAGAACAGCTTATCTTCCCGGAAATCCAGTACGATAAGGTAGAAAAGGTTCGCGGTATGGATATTTGCTTCGTCACGACCGCCAAAACGGACGAAGAAGCAAGAGAGCTGCTCAGAGCAATGGGTATGCCCTTCGCGAAGTAATAGGAGAAAGAAAAATGGCTAAGAAGTCTATGATCAACAAGCAGCAGAGAACGCCTAAGTTCTCTACCAGAGCTTATACCAGATGCTCCATTTGCGGTAGACCCCATTCCGTTCTCCGCAAGTACGGAATCTGCCGTATCTGCTTCAGAAACCTTGCCTACAAGGGCGAAATCCCCGGCGTAAAGAAAGCAAGCTGGTAATAGGAGGACACGAAAATGACAGACCCTATAGCAGATATGCTCACGAGAATCAGAAACGCGCTTACGCAGAAAAAGGAAACGGTTGAAATCCCCGCGTCCAAAGCAAAGAAGGCGATTGCGGAAATCCTTTTGAACGAAGGCTACATTGCCGATATGAAGATCGTGGAAGACGGTTACAACGGCAAAATCAACATCACCCTGAAGTATTACAACAAGCAGTCCGTAATTTCCGGACTCAAGAGAGTATCCAAGCCCGGTCTGCGTACCTATGCCGGCGTAGAAAATATGCCCAAGGTACTCAACGGCCTCGGTATCGCCATCGTAACCACTTCCAAGGGCATCATGACCGGCAAGCAGGCAGTCGCACAGAACGTCGGCGGCGAAGTGCTTTGCTACGTATGGTAATAGGAGGGCGCTATGTCAAGAATCGGTAAAAAACCCGTGGCAATCCCCGCAGGCGTAAAAATTGAAATGGACGGAACCCTCCTCACGGTTACCGGCCCCAAAGGCAAACTGACCGAAAACGTGCATCCGGAAATCCTCATCGAAGTCAACGGTAAGGAAGCGCTCGTCAAGAAGGCGGAGGAAAGAGCCGACCTCGACGCAATGCACGGTCTTTACAGAGCAAACCTCCAGAACATGGTAACCGGCGTTACCGCAGGCTACACCAAAACGCTGGACGTAAACGGCGTAGGTTGGAAGGTTGCGCTGAAGGGCAAAAAGCTCGTCATGAACATCGGTTTCAGCCACCCCGTGGAATTTGAAGCCGAAGAAGGCATCACCTATGCCTGCCCCGATGAAAGAACGATCACCGTTTCCGGTATCGACAAGGTTGCGGTAGGTCAGGTAGCGGCAAACATCCGTGCGCTCAGAAAGTGCGAACCTTACCACGGCTACGGCATCAAGTACAGAGACGAAGTCATCGAACGCAAAGAAGGCAAGACTTCCGGTAAGGGTAAGAAGTAATATAAGGAGCTAAGAGAATGATTTCGAAAATTGATAAAAACGCAGTCAGACAGAGAAGACACGCTCGCGTAAGAAAAAAGGTTTCCGGAACGCCCGAAGCACCTCGTTTCAACGTTTACAGAAGTCTGAACCACATCTACGTTCAGATCATTGACGACGTAAACGGCGTAACGCTTGCTTCCGCTTCCACGATGGAAAAAGCCGTAAAAGAACAGATTGCCGACCTCACCAAAACGGAAGCTTCCAAGGTAGTCGGTAAAGTCGCTGCGGAAAGAGCTATCGCAAAGGGTATCTCCGACGTCGTATTCGACAGAGGCGGATATCTTTACACCGGTCGCGTACAGGCTGTTGCAGACGGCGCGCGCGAAGCCGGATTGAACCTTTGACAGGAGATACCAAAATGGAAGAAAAGAAGGAAAGATCTGCAAGAAGAGAACCCAGAGCCAGAAAGGCGGACGTAGACGACGGCCTCATCAAGAAGTTGATTCAGGTAAACCGCGTTACCAAAACCGTCAAAGGCGGTAAAAATATGCGCTTTGCCGCACTCGTCGTCATCGGCGACGGCAAGGGCAAAATCGGTTGGGGTATCGGTAAGGCAAAGGAAGTTCCCGAGGCTATCGATAAGGCAACCGCACAGGCAAAGAAGTCTATGATCAACGTAGCTTTGAAGGGTACCACCATCCCCCACGAAGTACACGGCGAATTCAACAGAGGTCACGTATATATGATGCCCGCTGCGGAAGGTACCGGTGTAATCGCGGGCGGTCCCGTGCGTGCCGTAATGGAAGCCGTTGGCGTAAAGGATATCAGAACGAAGTCCCACGGTACGCAGAACCCCATCAACTGCGTCAAGGCGGCAATCTGCGGCCTCGCTTCCCTCAAATCCGCCGAACAGGTAGCGGCTATGAGAGGCAAGTCCGTAGAAGAGATTTTGGACTAACGGGAGGGCAGTATGCTGAAAGTTACATTGATTAAAAGCACCATCGGCGCAACGAAATCCGTGAAAGCTACGGTAGAAGCTCTCGGTTTAAAGAAGATCCGTTCTGAAAGAGTCGTAGAAGACAACGCACAGGTAAGAGGTATGCTTGCAAAAGTAGCCCATCTTGTGAAGGTTGAAAACGTTTAAGGAGGAGACGATAATGAGAATTCAGGAATTATCTCCGGCAGAAGGCTCCAAAAAGAGCGTAAAGAGATTGGGCAGAGGTATCGGTTCCGGTCTCGGCAAAACTTCCGGTAAGGGACACAAAGGTCAGTGGGCCCGTTCCGGCGGCGGTGTAAGACCGGGCTTTGAAGGCGGTCAGATGCCCATTGCAAGAAGAATCCCCAAGAGAGGCTTCAACAATCATTTCCGTAAAGAATACACCATTGTAAACCTTTCCGATCTTGCGGAACTGGAAGCCGGCACGGTTGTCGATTTTGCACTCGTTACCGAACAAAAGCTTGCAAAAGAAGTTAAGAACAGCGCGGGACTCAAGGTTCTCGGCAACGGCGAACTTCAGGTTGCTTTGACCGTCAAAGCAGCAAAAGTATCCGAATCCGCAAAAGCTGCCATCGAAGCAGCCGGCGGCACCGTAGAAATTGCCGAATAAGCTTTTACGAAGAAACGAAAGAATAACACGGATTGATAATCGGTGGTTGAAAAGCACTTTTCGAAAAAGTCGGAAAAAACTTTCAATTATCGGTTATCAATTTTTCGTAAACGCCGTTTTCCGTTTGACTTTTGAAAAATAATATTGTATTATATTATAGCCAATAAAGTCAAAACTTTCCGACGAGAGGTTCAACATGTTTGAAACAATAAAAAACTGTCTTAAAAATAAGGAGATCCGCAAAAAACTCTTATGGGTTTTGTTGTGGCTCGTTGTATTCCGTATCGGGTGTTATATTCCCGTACCCGGTCTGAAAACGACTGAGTTCTCGAACGCGATCGAAGGTAACTCCTTCCTCGGCCTCTTGAGCTCTATCACCGGCGGTTCGCTGGCAAACGGTACGCTCTTTGCGCTCGGTATCGGCCCCTACATCAACGCATCCATCATAGTGCAACTCTTATGCTTCGGTATCCCCGCTTTGGAAGCGCTTTCCAAACAGGGCGAAGAAGGCAGAAAGAAGATCGCTATGATTACGAGATACATCACGATCGTGCTTGCCGTTTTGCAGTCGATCGGTATCATTGTCACTTTTGCAAACAATAACGACGCAATCAACGTCGTACTGTTCGGTTCCAGCGTCATCGGCAGAACGGCCGCTATGTGGCTTGCCGGCATCTATATGACCGTCATCTACACGGCAGGTTCCTGCCTCGTCATGTGGATCGGCGACAGAATCACGGATCAGGGCGTGGGCAACGGTATTTCCATGGTCATCTTCGTGGGTATCCTTTCCACCGCAGGGCAGACCATCATCAGCAAGGTTTACTCTTCCGACGCAGGCGTGAATTCGTGGATTTCGTGGAACAGCACGCAGGGCCTCTATATCAAGTCCTGGGGCGCATTCGGTTCTTTGATCCTCTTCCTCGTACTTGCCGTACTCATCTTCTTTGCGATCGTCTTCGTTGACCTTTCGGAAAGAAAGATCCCCGTCAACTACGCAAAACAGGTCAAGGGCAGAAAGATGTACGGCGGTCAGTCGTCCACTATCCCCATGAAGATAACGGGCGGCGGCGTAATGCCCCTCATCTTCACCTTCGCCATCATCTCCATCGTCCCCATGATCACCAATATGTTCTGGGCAGATTCCGCCTTTGCGGAATGGTTGGCAAAATGGTTCTCCGGCAGTTCCCAGTACTGGTACGGCAGACTCATTTACAGCATCGTTATGTGTGCGCTCATCTTCGGGCTTTCCTTCCTCTATGCGATGATGCAGTTCAACCCGGATGACGTATCGAGAACGATTCAGCAGAACGGCGGTTTCATTCAGGGTATCCGTCCCGGTAAACCGACCTGCGACTATCTGAAGAAGATCAACCGCAGAATCACGCTGTTCGGCGCAATCTTCCTGGCGCTCGTAGCGTTCCTGCCTTCCCTTATCTTCTCCTTCGCTTCCTCCGACCTCGTGAACGTATTCTCCACGACGGGTATCCTGATTATCGTCAGCGTTGCGCTGGAATTCGATAAGCAGCTGGAAGCACAGTTGATGATGAAGAACTACAGAGGCTTCTTAAAGTAATATCGTATCAATCCCAAAAGACGGATTTTCTCCGCAAATGCTCGGAATGCGGGCATTTGCGGTGTAGTCTGTCCGAATACAGTCGGCGGAACGCTCCGCCAAACGCACAAAACCCCAAATTACAGAGTGAGAGGAGAATAACATGAACATCATTTTATTAGGCGCACCCGGTTCCGGCAAGGGCACACAGGCAAGCATGATTTCCGAAAGGTACGGTCTGCCGCATATTTCCACGGGCGATATCTTCCGTGCAAACATCAAAGCGGGCACGGATATCGGCAAGGTTGCGGAGTCCTACATCAAAGCCGGCAAACTCGTTCCCGATGAAGTTACCTGCGAAATCGTAAAGAGAAGACTGGCGGAAGAAGACTGCAAAAACGGTTACCTTCTGGACGGCTTCCCCCGCAACATTTATCAGGCGGAAGTTCTGGATTCCTTTGCAAAGATCGACCTTTGCATCAACATCAACATCGACCATGCGCTCCTGATGGACAGACTCTGCGGCAGACGCGTCTGCGCAAAGTGCGGCGAAAGCTACCACGTTTCCACGCTCGGCGGCGCAACGACTTGCGCAAAGTGCGGCGGCGAACTCATACAGAGAAAGGACGACAACCCCGAAACCGTATCCGCCCGCCTTGCCGTATACAACGACCAGACCGCTCCTCTTATCAACTATTATACCGATAAGGAAATTATCTTCAACTGCACCGGCACGGAAGCGCCTGCGTCTACGCTCTTTGCGGTCGTATCGGCGGAGCTGGATAAGTTTATCGGTTAAAAAAGAGTAAAAAACAAACAATGATCAGAACGAAAACAGAAGAACAGATTGCAAAAATCGCAGAGGCGTGCAGAATCGTCAAAGGTGCGTTGGAGTTTGCGGGCAAAAAGGTTTGCGCCGGCATGACTACTGCGGAACTGAACGAATTCGTACACCGCTACGTCGTTGCCAACGGCGGCAACCCGTCCAGCCTCGGCTACTACGGCTTCCCTGCGGCGTGCTGTGTTTCCGTCAACGAAGAGGTGGTACACGGCATCCCCGGCGACAGAGTCATCGAAGACGGCGACATAGTCACGGTGGATCTCACGGTGGAAAAGGACGGCTGGCAGGGCGACGCTTGCAGAACGTTCTGCGTAGGCAACGTTTCGGAGGATAAGCGTAAACTCGTTCGGGTAACCGAAGAGTGCTTCTTTCAGGCAGTCGAGCATCTCCGTGCCGGAACACCGCTCGGCGATATCGGCGCAGCCGTACAGGAACACGCCGAATCCAACGGTTACGGCGTCATTCGGGAGTTCGTCGGGCACGGCATCGGCAGAGAAATGCACGAGGACCCCAACGTTCCCAACTTCGGCAAACGGGGTACGGGCGTAAGACTGCGCGCGAACACGGTAATCTGCATCGAACCGATGATCGCCATGGGCACGTGGCGCACGGAAACGCTCTCCGACGGCTGGACGGCAGTCACGGCAGACCGTAAACCCGCCGCCCATTACGAAAACACGGTCGTAATCCGCCCGGACGGCGTGCAGATTTTAACATTATAATCAAAAGGTGTTATACGAAAATGGATTTAAAGTTACCCACCCCCGGTACCATCGTAAAAAGTACGCAGGGCAGAGACGAGGGTAGGCTCTATATCGTAATTTCGGTGGATAAAAAGGGAATCTATTCCCTCTGCGACGGCAACGTCCGCAAGATAGCCAACCCGAAAAGGAAGCAGATCAAGCATCTCAAGGTCTATCCCCTTTGCTCGGAAGCAATCGCTTTGCGGTTAAAGACGGGCGAAAAGGTGTACGACAGTCAGATATATTCGGTACTTCGTCGCGCTGCGGAAGAACTCAAAGCGCAGAGCGAAGAAGAGCAGCAACAAGAAGAGTAAAACAGCGGAGGCTTTTCATGTCAAAGGACGATTTCATCGAAGCGCAGGGTAAAGTCATCGAATCCTTGCGTGATTCCAAATTTAAAGTGCAGCTTGCAAACGGGCACGTCATCACTGCCACGATTTCCGGCAAATTGAGATTGAATTATATCCGTATCATCGAAGGCGATACGGTAAAGCTCGAAATCAGCCCTTACGATCTCACCAAGGGCAGAATCACCTGGCGGGACAAATCTTAAAAACGAAAGCGACTACGGTGCGCACGCCGCTTATCTTCGGCAGGCAATCCGTGTACAGTATATATATTTAATCATTTCAAAAATCTGAGCGGAGGAAGAAACAATGAAAGTCAGACCTTCTGTAAAACCCATGTGCGATAAGTGCAAGGTTATCAAGAGAAACGGTAAAGTAATGGTCATTTGCTCCAAAGACAAGAGCCATAAGCAGCGTCAGGGCTAATTCTCGCCGTGCCGCAGAATAACACTCGCTTTCAGGGCGTGTGGGATATTCAAAAAACAAACGGGAGTTTTGTGAAGGAACATTCCAGCCGAAAACAAAACGGACCGATCCATATAGCATATAAAAAATAAAAACACAAAAAAACACATCAACACAACATTACGGAGGTTGTACTATGGCAAGAATCGCCGGTGTAGATTTGCCCAACGAGAAGAGGGTTGAAATCGGACTCACCTATATTTACGGCGTAGGCCCTGCTACGGCAAAGGAAATCATCGCCGCAACGGGTATCAATCCGGATACGAGAGTAAAGGATCTGGACGAAAACGATGTATCTAAACTCAGAGAATACATTGAACATAATCTTCGTGTAGAAGGTGATCTTCGCACGGAAGTCAGCATGAACATCAAGAGACTGATGGAAATCGGTTGTTATAAGGGCGTGCGCCACAGAAAGGGTCTTCCCGTTCGCGGTCAGTCCACGAAGCGCAATGCGAGAACGAGAAAGGGTCCCGCAAAAGCAATCGCAAAGAAGAAGAAGTAATTAGAAGGAGGCAACGATTATGGCAGCAAACAACGTAAAGAAAGCAGCTGTTTCCAGAAAGCGTAAGGAAATCAAGAAAGTCGATCGTGGACAGGTTCATATTCAGTCTTCTTTCAACAATACGCTCGTAACGGTTACCGATATGAACGGTAACGCAATTTCCGCATCCAGCGCAGGCGCGCTCGGCTTCAAGGGTTCCAGAAAGGGCACTCCCTTCGCAGCGCAGATGGCAGCGGAAACCGCAGCAAGAGCTGCAAAAGAACACGGTCTTCGCACCGTAGAAGTGTACGTAAAGGGTCCCGGCGCAGGCAGAGAATCCGCAATCCGCGCTCTTGCAGCTTGCGAACTTTCCATCACTTCCATCACCGACGTATCCCCCATCCCCCACAACGGATGCAGACCCCCCAAGCGTCGCAGAGTTTAATCCGGAGGTAATATTATTATGGCAACAAGCAAATATCATAAGTTAAAGAGATGCAGATTCTTGGAACTCGATCCCGCACAGATCGGTTGCAGCAAAACTTCCACCAGAACTTCCGGCAGAAAGAGCAGAAAGGTCAGCGAATACGGCTTGCAGCTTCGCGAAAAGCAGAGAGCAAAGTTCATCTATTGCGTAAGCGAAAAGCAGTTCTATCACTACTACGAAATGGCTGATAGAATGAAGGGCATCACCGGTAGCAATATGCTTTCCCTCCTCGAAAGAAGATTGGATAACGTAATCTACAGAATGGGCATTGCCAAAACCAGATTGCAGGCTCGTCAGCTGGTATCGCACGCAATGTTCAGCGTAAACGGTAAAACCGTCAACATTCCTTCCTATCTCGTAAAGGCAGGCGACGTAATCGCCGTTCGCGACAACAAGAAGGATAACAAGTTCTTCCGGGACCGCAAGGAAAACCCCATCGTATATTCCACTCCCAAGTGGCTGGAATACGACAACGAAAAGCAGGCAGGTAAGGTTCTTTCCATTCCGCAGAGAGAAGAAATCGACACGCAGATCGAAGAACACATGATCGTCGAACTTTACTCCAAGTAATCCGGACGAATTCCAAGGAGGTATAATAATGATAACGATTGATAAACCCATGATGGTGGTAGACGATAAAGAAGACTCGTCCCACGCAAAAATCACGGTAGAACCCTTGGAAAAAGGTTATGGCCTTACTATTGGTAACTGTCTGAGAAGAATTTTGCTTTCCTCTTTGCCCGGCGCAGCAATTCAGGGAATTTACTTCCCCGACGGAAGCGTCAAGCACGAATTTTGCGCTATCCGCGGCGTCAGAGAAGACGTAAGCGAAATCATCCTGAACCTGAAGGAAGTTGCAATCCTCATAAAAGACGTAACGACCAATCTCTCCGAAGATTCCCAGTTCATGCACAACGGCGAAAGAGCGAGAATCAAAAAGGACGGTCCTGCGGATATCAAAGCAGGCGATATCATTTCCGACGATATCGCAATCGTTACTTCCGTATTTTCCGTGGTCAATCCCGACCAGTACATCTGCCACATCGACGAAGGTTGCCATTTTGAAATGGAACTTTTGATCGGGGGCGGCAGAGGCTACGTCGGCTCCAAGGAAAACCGCAAGAACGAAAAGAACTTCTATCCCGTGGACTACATTCCCATCGATTCCATCTATACGCCCGTCAAAAAGGTAAGCTTTGAAGTGGAAAACGCCAGAGTCGGTCAGAATATCGACCATGACAGACTGGTTTTGGAAGTTTGGACGAACGGTGCAAACACAGCAAAGGAAGTGGTCAGCCTTTCCGCAAAAATCATGACCGAATATCTCAGCTCATTCGTCAATCTGAGCGAAGATATCAAGAATTTGACGATGATGGCTACTACGCAAGACAACAAACAGCAGCAGCTTCTGGCTATGCCGATCGAAGATCTGGATCTTTCCGTTCGTTCTTATAACTGCCTGAAGCGCGCAAATATCCACACCGTGGAAGATTTAACAAAGAAGACCGAAGACGAAATGTTGAAGGTAAGAAACCTTGGCGTAAAATCGTTGGAAGAAGTAATCAACAAGCTTCACGATATGGGTCTTTCTTTATCAATGAAGGAGGAGTAATATTATGTCCGGAAAATTAGGTAGAACTACCGAACAGAGAATGGCTATTCTCAGAAATATGGCGTCTCAACTCCTTTGGTACGGCAAGATTGAAACGACGGAAGCTCGTGCCAAGGAACTCAGACCCTACGTAGAAAAGATTATCACGAAGGCAATGCACGTTTATACCGACAACGTAGAAATTACCCTGACCAAGACCGACAAGAAGGGTAAGGAAGTGGAAGTAAAGTCCTTGAAGGACGGCGCACAGAAGCTCGCTGTCAGACGTGAACTTATGGCAAAGCTCTATGACTTGCAGGAAATCAAGGCTTTCAACGAATCCAAAAAGGATTATAAGGACAGAACGAGCGAAGTTCAGCATCCCTTGATGGAAAAGATTTTCAACGAAATCGCTCCCAAGTATGCGGAAAGAGCTAAGAATCTCGGTCAGGGCGGCGGCTATACCCGTATCTATCGCCTCGGCGAAAGACGCGGCGACGCTTCTCCCATGGCTATCATCGAATTGATCTGAGCGCACTTTCGTAGCCTCTCCCTCACGGCCCAAACCGTGAGGGTTTTTCTTTTTGTTTCCGATAAACGCTTGCTCCCCGATAATACTTGCTCCCCGATAACGTTGCGTCGTGCGTCTTGTTTGCAAGCGGTGCAAAAACACGGGAACCGGAAAAGGAGAGACGCAAAAAGTTTTTGTTATAAAAAATAAAAAAAGATAGAAAAAAGTAGCGAAAAACAGTTGACAAGTAAAATAGTAGTGTGGTAGAATGAACGAGCTGTCGAAAGGAAGCGGTTTCAAGCCTCTTAGAAAAGCCAAGCGAAAAGAAAA
>CAMAGA010000041.1 GCA_945833955.1 uncultured Clostridia bacterium | reverse complement strand
AAATTATTATGAGGAGATCCCCGCAAAGGGGCATGATTATCGGGTAAAGGAAACGGTTGCCCCCACCTGCGAGGCAACGGGCTATACCGTATATGAATGCTCCCGTTGCCACGATACCTATCACGGAGATGAAACGGAATCAGCCGATCATACCCCTGCCGAGGCCGTACGGGAAAACGAAACGGCGGCAACCTGTACGAAGGCAGGCTCCTATGACGAAGTCGTTTACTGCTCCGTATGTAACAAGGAACTTTCCCGAACGCAAAACACAATCCCGACGCTCGGTCATAATTTTAAGAACTATCTTTCCAACGACGACGCAACCTGCACGGAAGACGGCACGCTGACGGGGCATTGCTCCCGTTGCGGCGCAGAAGATACGAAACGGAACCCGGGTTCCGCAACGGGACACAATTATCAATATATTTCCAACGGCGACAACACGCATAGTCAGGTATGTTCCAAGTGTAACGATACGAAGGCAGCGGAATCTTGTACTTTTATCAGCGGTAAATGCAACCGATGCGACGCAACGCAACAATGTACGGTTACGTTTGCCGACGGCAAGTTTGACGTAAAGAACGGTAGCATCGGTCTGACTACCGGGGATAAAGTTGCATACGGCGCAATGCTTACGGTTACCGCAAGCGAAGGCTATGAGATTACGAGCCTTTCCGCCACGAACGCTGTCGTAGATAGCGCAAACCGTACCGTAACCGTTCTGGGCGACGTAACGGTTACCGTTGAAACGAAGCTCGTGCCGCTCGCAGAATATTCCGTTACGTTCTATGATACGTGGAACGAGGAAACGGCAAAAAGCGGCACCATACAATTACCGGAAGGTTTAACGAGCGTTACCAAAGAGCAGGTTGCAGGCATTGCGCCGGAAGGCTGGCAGGCAAGCGAGGCTACCGCAGCGGTAAGCGGCAATACCGTTACCTGCAACGGCGAAAGGCACAGAACGATCGATTCCGCAGATTATACGGTTATTACGACTCCCACGGGACTCTGCCACGTGAGCGGCGTAACCAAAGGTACGGCAACCGTTGCCGAGGCAAATATTACGTTGGCTGAAAATTATATCCTGCAGAACGATATCGACTTATCTTCCGCCAATCAAACTGTTCTCGGCTGGACTTCCGGCTCCGACGTACCTTATACCGGAATTTTCGACGGCGACGGGCACACCGTTTCCGGTTTAAAATCAGATTATACCGGTACGAACGTGGGAATGTTCGCGCTTTTGGGCGGTACGGTCCGCAACCTCCAAATAGAAGCTACCAGGGTTGCCGGTAACCTTTGTATCGGCGTTGTGGCAGGTCGGGTACTCGGCGGAACCGTATCCAACGTACACGTTACGGTTTCCGAGGAGGTCCGCGCGTACTCCAACACGACCGACTGGAGTTCCGTCGGTATCGGCAGAGCTTCTGCCGTGGGCGGCATCTGCGGGCTGATGGATAACGACGCAAAGGTATCTTTATGTAGCTTTACGGGAACGGTAAACGGCTATGCTTACGTTAACAACCGCCAGAGCGGCGGAAGCGTGGGCGGCATTTGCGGTCTGATATTTTTGGGTACGATTGAAAAGAGTTGGTATAAAGGGAGTTTGAACAGCGCATGGAACTTTGGGTATGCAGGCAATAATATCGGCGGTATTGCAGGGTCGGCGCTCGGTACTTCCGCCATTGCCAATTGCCATGCCTACGTGGATTCTATCAACGGTTACGACTATGAAGGCGGCATCGTAGGGTATGCAAGCTCTTCCACCCGGTTGCACTATTGTTGGGCTTACGTAGTCGCCGGCGGTACGCAAAACGGGTATTACGTCGGGGAAATCTGTACTTCCTCCTTGAGTTGTACGGCAATCGGTTGCTATTATGAGCCGAATGCTAAAATCGGCGAAGGTAAGGGTACTTCCATGCATACGCTCGGAAGCGGCGCAATGCCTGCCCTGTTCGACGCTTCCGTCTGGGCGGTCGGTTCTACCTATCCTTATCTGATTGAAAATCCCTATACAGCGTATACAACCTGATAACTACAATGCGTCCTTGCAATACAGGACGCATTCTTTTTGCCGATACGGCATTAAAAGGGGCAGATACCTTTTTGCAAAAGCATCTGCCCTCTGTTTTTTGTGATTACTTTCCGTTCAGGGTAAGCGTACCCGTCAAAGAGGAAATCTTTTCTATGCCGTGCGCGTCGCACCAGCGATTCATCCCTGCAATGATTTTTGGCATTGCCATCGTATCCGTAAAGTTGGCGGTGCCCACCTGTACGGCGGCTGCGCCTGCAATCATAAATTCAATGGCGTCTTCCGCAGTCTGAATGCCGCCCATGCCGATGACGGGGATATGCACCGCCTGCGAGGCTTCGTATACCATTCGTACCGCTATGGGCTTGATTCCCGCACCCGAAACGCCGCCCGTATTGTTGGCTATGAGCGGTCTTCTCCTTTCTATGTCGATTACCATTCCGGTGAGCGTATTGATGAGCGAAATGCAGTCCGCACCGCCCGCTTCCGCCGCCCTTGCATTGACGGCGATGCTTTCCACGTTGGGGGAAAGCTTAACAATGAGCGGCGTATCGGGCAGATTGCGCTTGGCTTCCTGCGTAACGCATTGTACGCTTTGCGGCTGAATGCCGAACGCCATGCCGCCGCTCTTTACGTTCGGGCAGGAAATATTCAGTTCCACCATGTCCACGAGCCCGTTCAAACGCTTGCAGATTGCGCCGTAATCTTCCAACGTGCGGCCCGCAACGTTGGCAATGACGACGACTCTCTTGCTCTTCAGCCATTCCAGATCCTTGCGGATAAATTCTTCCACGCCGGGGTTCTGCAACCCGACCGCATTTAAAATTACGCTTCTGCCCTCCGCAATACGGGGAACGGGATTGCCGAGCCGCTCTTCGAGCGTAAGCCCTTTGGACGAAATGCCGCCGAGCGCAGAAATATCGTATACGGTATCGTATTCTCTGCCGAAGCCGAAGGTTCCGCTTGCGGCAAGGACGGGATTTTTAAATTGTACGCCACAGATATTTACAGATAAATCAGCCATTATAATTCCACCTCACGGATATCGAATACGGGGCCGTTTTTGCAGACTCTTGCATTTTTACCGTCCGTAGTTTTGCATACGCATACGAGGCACGCCCCTATGCCGCAACCCATTCTTTCCTCCAAAGAGACCAGGCAATGCGTATCGATCTTACGGGCGGAAAGTTCCGCCTTTAAAACCCGCAGCATGACGGGCGGTCCGCACGCTATGATCTCGTCGGGCATTTCCGTTTCGTAATCGGCAAGGAACGCCTGCACGGCATTGCCCTTTTTGCCGTAACTGCCGTCGTCCGTAGAGATCGTCAACTTATCGCAGGCGGAAAGCTCGTCCAGCATACACGTAGCCGCAAGGTTGCGGAACCCGATATAGGAGACGAAATTTTTCTGCCCCCGATAGGCGTTTAAAACGGAGATTAAAGGGAAGATTCCCACGCCGCCGCCGATCACCGCAACCTTTTTTGCCGATTCGTCCAGCACGAATCCGTTGCCGAGCGGAAGAAGGCAGGTCAGCTGATCGCCCGCCTCTTTTTGTGCGAGCATTTGCGTGCCCTCGCCTTTTACCTGATAGCAGACGGTAACGGTATTTTGCGTATGCGCCATAATACCGAGCGGTCTTCTTAAAAGATGCGAGGAATCGCCGACGGATAAATTCAAAAACTGCCCTGCGCCGATGTCCTTGGGAAGCTCTTCGGAAAACAGCGTCATTTTGTAGATATTCTCTGCAACGGGAACGTTTTCCCGAACGGTAACTGCAATATCCTTTTTCATGTTTGCTCCTTGATCGTAAATTTTATCGTCCTTATTATACCGCATATTCCGCCAAAAATCAATAGAATGCGCAAAGTTTTTTCCACGGATAGCTTTCGTGCGTTTTTGCACAAACTAAACGGTATGCGTAAGTTTCTTTCTTCCCGCCCCGTCCGATTGTTCAAAAGAATATTTGCCGTTCTGACCGACGCCCGATGTACTACGCTTTCCGGAACGCTCGTCTACTTTTTCATCATGAGTATGCTCCCCTTTGCCTTCTGGCTGGCGTTACTCTTCGGCAAATCGGGCATAGACTTTGAAAGCATTCTGCTTGCCTCCGTATTCGACGGCGTTCGGGACGTTCTCCTGTTTATATACCGTTCTTCCGTTTCCGCGGCAAGCGGCGTTACCGTCTTTTTGGCGATTACTTCGCTCTATTCCGCAACCAACCTCTTCTATCATGCGCGCAAGGCAGGAGAAATCCTCTACGATTATCACCAAAAAAAAGGCGGATTCCGCATCCGCCTCTCTGCCTTCGTCTTCGTGTTTATCCTGATGCTCCTGCTTGCGGCGGAAGGCACGCTCCTTTTATTCGGCAGATTCTTTTTTGCAAAATTTCTGCCGCCCTTTCTGGCTCGCCTGGCGGACTACACCGTTCTTGCCGTACTTACCTTTTTCCTTGCGCTCTTTTTGCAATTGTACGTTTCGCCCTATCAGCTCTGCGTCCGCTCCGTTCTTCTCCCTTCCGCCCTGACCACTGCGCTTTGGTTCCTCACCGCATTCGGTTTTTCCGTCTATCTTCGCTTTGCGGATTTCACCAAGCTATACGGCAACATCGCAACGCTCATCGTCTTTTTGCTGTGGCTGTATCTGCTCATGCTCTGCTTTCTTGTCGGCGTGCTATACACGGAAAGATTCGCCGAACGCAAAGGGCACAAAAAATTTTAAAGGGAAAGCTCCCGTTTGGCACGCCCGTAAATACTGCCTGCCCCCAAAAACAAACACATATCCCCCTCGCCTGCACGGGCAAGAAAGTTACGCAGTTCTTCGTCCGTCTCTATATACTCGCTCTGCGGCAACAGTTGCACGAGATCGGAAGCGTCGCCCTTCCCCGCATAATATTCCCGTGCGGCGTAAACGGGCAGAATCGCCAGATTCTGCACCGAAGATAGGCTTTCCGCAAACTCGTAGAGCAACGTGGCGGTACGGGAATAGGTATGCGGTTCAAATAAAACGTACAATTCGCCTTTACAAAGACTCTTTGCCGTTTCCAGAGCGGACTCTATCTCCTTGGGATGATGCGCATAATCCGCCACCCACGCTGCGCCGTTTCTTTCCCCTATCTTTTCAAAACGCCGTTCCACGCCTTGGAAGGCTTCCAGTCCGTTGGCTACGTCTTCCGCACAAAATCCGTACCGACGCATGACCGCCACTGCCGACAAGGCGTTGTATACGTTGCTTCTTCCCGGAATGCGCAAGCGCACTGCACAGAGCGGCGTACCCTGTTCCGATACCTGAAAACTGTACCTGCCCTCATTTTGCACCAAATCGTAGGCAACGTAATCCGCATTTTCCAGACCGTAAGTTATGCCGTGCAACCGATGGCAGCACAACGCTTCCGATATGTACGGGTCGTCTGCGCAGAGCACCGCCGTCTGCGCCCGCTCCGCATAGGTATAAAAGCATTCCCGCAGTTCGGAAAAGGAATGGTAGCAATCCATATGGTCCTTATCCACGTTTAAAAGCACGGCGGTTTCTCCGTTCAGGCGAAGCAAATTTTTTTTGTATTCGCAGGATTCGGTTACAAAGAAATTTTTTCCGCTGCTGTAAAAATTGCCGAACGTCCTGTCCCATCCGCCGATATAGGCTGAAAATTCCGCACCGCAACTCCCCAAGCAATGCGCCAGCATAGAAGTCGCCGTGGTTTTACCATGGCTGCCCGCCACCGTAACCACGTGCCGGAAGTTCCCCGCAATGATTTTTAAAAGGTCCGTTCGGGAAAGCACCAGCCTGCCCGAAAGGCGTGCCGCGCGCAATTCCGCATTTTCCTCGCTGATGCCGTCGCTGTATACCACGACCTGCGCATCGCCCAGATTTTCCGCTTTATGAATCGGGAATACGGCTATGCCGTTTGCCGCAAGGCGTTTAAGCATCTCTGCGGAAGCCGCCCGATCGCTGCCGCAAACGATCATTCCGCTCCTTTTTAAACAGATCGCCAAGGCACTCATACCGGTTCCGGCGATACCGATTATATAAAATCTCTTAAAATTTTGCCCTAAAAACACTCTCATATAGGAATTTATATGCTGATTTGCGGCGCTTTGCCACTTTTTTTTGAAATTTTTGAAATTTTTAGGCAAAATCTTTGCAGAATCTCTTGAAAAGTGCAAAAAATATAGTATAATATAAGTAATCTAGTACATTCATTTTGAAAGGTGGTAACGCAAATGAAAATTTCAGATGTACGCATTAGATTAGTAAAACGGAACGGCAGTAAATTGCGGGCAGTCGCTTCCATTACTTTTGACGATTCTTTCGTCGTTCACGATATCAAAATCATCGACGGAGATGACAGCCCCTTTATTACGATGCCCAGCCGAAAAACTAACGATGGCGATTTTAAGGATATTGCCCACCCACTGAATACCGAGACCCGAGAAATGATAAAAAAAGCGATCCTTACGGCTTACTATGATGAACTTGTTGAGGAAACATGATTTCCTACCAAAGTTAGTTGTATCTATCTAAAGCATCCCAAACGGAACACCGTTCCCCTACCACAGGGAACGGTGTTTCGTTTGCTATCCATTCAATTATCCTGAAAACGGCAAAATCCGCGCGTCTCCTTTTTTGCCGAAGTCGGTATCGCATCGAAGCGACCTTTATTATTATTCCTCCATTTGCGCCGTCAATTGATCGTAAACCGAAAAAATTTGTTCCACCATTTCGTCTTCGTTTACCGGCACCAGCGTTTCATGATCGATATCTATCCAGAATGCCACCGCATCGTCCTCCCCGAATTCGGGCAGATTCAACGGCCGCAAAATGGCGTACAACTGCTGTTCCATATCTTCGTCTTCGAGCGGTATGATTGCAATTTGTTCAAATAAAATCGGATTGTTGTTCTCGTCGTACATGGTAATATCGTCTGTATTTCTTTCGTCCAGCAGACATCTGAACGGATCTTTTTTTTCTTTCATGGTGATTCTCCTTTCTATCTACTATAGCATATCTTTCCGCCGTTCGGCAAGTATTTTGCATACCTTCTTCCCTTCGCCTACCAATTTATTTCCGTATTTTATTTGACAATTTGCGCCAAATATGCTATAATCGGCATAATTTTATACAAACAGGTTCTTTATGAAAGAAAACTTTTTTACCCGAAAGTCCAAAGCTCTGGACGTAGCCTATATCGCCATGAGCATTGCCCTCATTACGGTTTGCTCCTGGATTTCCTTTAAGGTACAAATGCAAAACTACACGTTGCAACTTCTGGCAGTTCTGTTTGTTTCCGGCGTGCTGGGCTGGAAGCGCGCCGTAATCGCCGTTTCCGTCTATACGCTGATGGGCTTAATCGGTATTCCCGTATTTGCCGGGTTTTCCGCCGGGCCCACCATGACGACGGGGTACGTAGTCGGCTTTATTTTCACCGCCCTCATCGTGGGGCTTGCCGTACGGCTCTGGGGCTATAAATTATACGTGGTGATTCCCGCCATGATTCTCGGCGTTCTCGTCTGTTATATCTTTGGTACGGCGTGGTTCATTCCGTTTTTTAATCATGCCAACGCAGGCAGCGGCAAAACCATGAGCGTGGCTTCCGCTATCTCCATCTGCATATTGCCCTATTTATGGTTCGACGCAATCAAAATTGCAATAGCCGGCATACTCGTCAACCGATTGCACCGATACATCCGTTAAAGCGGAGGCTCTGCATAGCCAAAAGAACTTTTTATGGAAATACTGCTTTTTTATGGCATAACCTATAAAAAAACTTGACTTTTGAATCCGTTATGTTTTATAATGCAACCATACCAAATTGTACGTGGAGGAATTTTTTATGCCAATTGTTCTTGCAGATAATGAAAGCGTTTTGCATGAATGGGAATATAATGTAAAAAAAGCGACAGGTTGCGCTGCGAAAAAAGAAGGTTCTGCCGTTAAAGAAAGTCTGCTCATAACGGATCGCAGACTCGTCATTTCCGCAGAATCCAACGATTTGGGCGTGAAACGCAAGGAAATCAAAATACATAATATTCAATCCATCGACTGCGATTACCGTACGATAGAAGGAAAAACCAAGGTTATGCTTCTTTGGGAAACGATCGCATTTTTGGGTATCGCCGCAATTTTGCTTTTGGTCGGATTTATCGGATTCCTTATCAATCTTTCCAATGAAATCATCAATCTTGCATTTTTAACCTGCATAATCGTCGGCATTGTCTCCCTCGTCGTCGGTATTATTCTGTTTACGGTTTTAAAGAAAAAAAGCTTCCGTATTACCATTCACACCGCCCCTAAGGAAGGCGCTTATTCGCAAAAAAAGAGCGGCGTCATTCAAGTCCGCCTGAACGCAGACAAAGCGACCGCAAGCGAGATCATCGACACGCGCGGTTCAATCATCATCGACCGTCCGTAAAAACAAAATATAATTTTCCGACTTTTCTATTGACAAAGTCGGAATTTTTTTATATACTGATTTTACTATGAAAAATTATTTTGCTTACGTCACGACTGCTTATTATGCGGCGTATTATTCTTGCGATGATACGCTTCTTCGTCGTGCCAAAGCGAAATGATTTTTTTGCGGAAATTTTGCAAAAAAACAGAGCGGTTTGCTACGGCATACCGCTATTTTTATTGCTATTTTTTAAAAATAATGCTAAAATGAATGGCAAAGGAGATTTATCACTATGGCAACAAACGTTATGGATACACTCCGCGCGCGCGGATTTATCAGGCAGACGGTATTTGAAGACGATCTTTACGAAATGCTCGGCAAAGAAAGCGTTCCCTTTTATATCGGCTTCGACCCTACGGCAGACAGTTTGCACGTGGGGCACTTCATGCAGCTCATCGCCATGAAGCATATGCAGATGGCAGGGCATAAACCCATCATTCTCATCGGCGGCGGCACCGCCATGATCGGCGACCCTTCCGGCAAGACCGATATGCGTAAAATGATGACGAGAGAAACGATCGATTACCACGTTTCCTGCTTCCGAAAGCAGATGTCCAAATTCATCAGCTTTGAAGGCGACAACGCCGCAATCATCGTAAACAATGCAGATTGGCTGCTCAACTTGAATTACGTGGACTTTTTGCGCGATATCGGCGTTCACTTTTCCGTCAATGAAATGATCAAAGCAAAATGCTTTGAAACGAGAATGGAAAGGGGGCTTTCCTTTTTGGAATTCAACTATATGCTCATGCAGAGCTACGACTTCCTCGTCCTCTACAAAAAATACGGTTGCAAGCTGGAACTCGGCGGAGACGACCAGTGGAGCAATATCTTAGGCGGCGCAAACCTCATCCGCGTAAAGGAACGTAAACCCGCATTCGCCATGACCTTTACCCTTTTGACCACTTCCGAAGGTAAAAAGATGGGCAAAACGGAAAAGGGCGCCGTTTGGTTGGATGAAAATAAAACCACCCCCTATGAGTTCTACCAGTACTGGCGCAACGTTGCCGATAACGACGTGGAAAAATGCATGAAGCTTTTGACCTTTTTGCCCTTGGAAGAAATTGAAAAACTCTGCGAATTCAAGGACGAAAGAATCAATGCCGCAAAGGAAGTACTCGCCTACGAACTGACGAAACTCGTGCACGGCGAAGAAAAGGCAAACGCCGCAAGAGAACAAGCAAAGAATGCGTTCCAAGGCGGATCCGGCTCCTTACCGCAGGTAACCGTTCCCGCTACGGCAAAGACGATTGCGCAAGCCATGGTTGCCGCAAAAGTCGCCAAGTCCACCAGCGAAGCCCGTCAGCTCATCGCACAGGGCAGCGTTATGATCGGTACGGAAAAGGTGACCGACCCCAACATGGCCGTTCCTGCCAACTTCATTTTGCATAAGGGCAAAAAAGTACACCTGGAAATCACGGTAGAAGGCTGAAAATGGATAAAGTGCTTTCCGTTTGCGGCGAAGCCGTTTATGAAAACGTGATTGAAAAATCCCGCTTTATCGCCTACTCCGCCCATACGGAAAGCGAAGAACAGGCAAAAGCGTTCATCGCCGGTCTGCACGCCCTGCACCCCTACGCAACGCACGTCTGCTTCGGGTACATCTGCGATAAAACCGGTGCGCTCATGCGGTTTTCCGACAACGGCGAGCCTTCCGGTACCGCCGGTATGCCCATACTCGACGTTATTAAAAACCAAAAACTGTATGAAACGGCGGTAGCCGTGGTACGCTACTTTGGCGGAATCAAATTGGGTGCAGGCGGATTGGTGCGGGCTTATTCCGGGGCTGCCGCAGGCGTGCTTGCCAATGCGGAAAAAAAGCTTTGGCAACTTTGTACGGAAACCGAATACACTACGGAATATCCTTACGTCAATGCGGCTTTAAAATTTTTTGCTGCGCACGATTGCAATTTAATTCGTTCCGATTATACGGATACGGTCACCTTTACCGTTGCCGTCCGCAACGACGCAGTCGAAAATTTTGATGCGGAATTGACGGACGCCTTGCTCGGCAACCTTTTGATCGAACGAAAAAAAGAATATTTTGCGCCCTTTTCGGCGTGATGAAAGGAAAATATTATTATGGAAATTCGCTTTATAAAGAGAAACAACTTAAAAGTAAAACCTACGGACGAAAGCACCCTCGGCTTCGGCAAATATTTTACGGACTATATGTTCACGATGCGCTATGCCCCGAAACTCGGCTGGCACGACGCCATGATCGAACCGAATGAACCCATCGGGTTTGAGCTCGGCGCTTCCATCTTCCATTATGCGCAAGGCATTTTTGAAGGCATGAAGGCTTTTCGGGACGTAAACGGGGAAATCAATATCTTCCGCCCCGATGAAAACTGGGCAAGAATGAACCGCTCTGCGGAAAGAATGTGCATTCCTAAGTTCCCTGAATACGTTGCGGAAGAAGCTTTGGAAAAACTCCTGGAACTGGAAAAAGACTGGATTCCCAAAACGCCCGGCACGGCTCTTTATATCCGCCCCGTCATCATTGCTACCCGCGTCATGCTCGGCGTCCACTCGTCTACCGAGTATTTATTCTATATCATCCTTTCCCCGGTAGGCAGCTACTATGCGCACGGGCTGGAACCGACCAAACTCATCGTAGAAGACTATTATACCCGTGCCACGATCGGCGGAACGGGCGAAGCCAAGTGCCTCGGCAACTATGCCGCTTCCATGAAAGCCGGCGAAGTTGCGGAACGCAAGGGCTTTGATCAGGTTCTCTGGTTGGATGCAATCGAAAAGAAATACATAGAGGAAGTGGGCTCGATGAATATTTTCTTCGTCATTGACGGAGAGGTCGTAACGCCTGCGCTCGTCGGATCTATTCTGCCCGGCATCACGAGAAAGAGCGTGCTGCACCTCCTGCGGGAAAACGGCTATAAAACTTCCGAACGCCGCATTTCAATCAATGAAGTCATCGAAGCTGCGGAAAACGGAACGCTGACCGAAGCGTTCGGAACGGGCACTGCCGCCGTGATTTCCCCCGTCGGACTCATACGCTATAAGGATAAAGATTACACCATTCATAACGGCAAAATGGGTAAAATCACCAAATGGTTATACGATTCCATTACCGGAATCCAATACGGTACCGCCGAGGACAAGTATAACTGGATCCAAAAAATCAAATAAGGCGTATTTCCCCTTGCAGATATCTGCAAGGGGGTTTTTCTATTTTTTCGACAATATGGGACTTTTTTTAAATTGGATCAAGAAAATGAAAATAAAAATATG